>NZ_JAAHHE010000069.1:0-27627 GCF_010692525.1 Moorena sp. SIO3B2 | reverse complement strand
TCAGAAAAGTCTTCATGGGGGCGATGGATAAATAGAACAATCTCGATCTCCATCTTGACTTTCCATTCGGGATCACACATTACCATAGCTAGATCACAGGGTAAACCTACGGCTTCGGTGATCGTGCCATGGCTAACGCTTTTATGCCCTAAGGAGGATGGCGAGTGACGAATTCTCACCACTGGCAAGGGAATGGTGATCACACACTCATTAGGTCGGCGCATACTAGGAATCATTTCCAGGTAAGGTCGATAGGATTTAAGGAGTGCGATCGCACCATCATGGTTACTATACTCTGCTAGCCAAGCTTCGTAATCAGATTTCTGAACAGGCATCGAATTAAGCTGTTGCGCATTTAAATTGGATATTATTCAGTTACAAAAAAACCGTCAAACCCTATCCCATTCTCCTATTCCCCCCTTAATAAGGGGGGTTAGGGGGGATCCCTAAGAATTTAAATGAAGACCAGCTTAGCCCATAGTTTCAAACACTTTAAACATTGGTAAATACATAGATATCAAGATCACACCAACCATGCCTCCCAAAACCACAATCATAATTGGTTCCAAGATACTAGTTAGTGCTTTAACCGCTTGCTCCACTTCATCTTCATAGAAGTCAGCAACTTTCATCACCATAGAATCCAACTCACCTGTCTCTTCTCCAATACTAATCATTTGAATTGCTAGAGGAGGAAAAATGTTTTCTCGTTGTAAAGCGAGGCTAATCATCCCACCCTGTTGAATCTCATTTTTAGCTGAGTTAATAGCATTAGAAATTACCTGGTTACCCGCTGTATCTCTGACAATATCTAAGGAATTCAGGATCGGTACTCCCGAACGAGTTAAGGAGCCAAACACTCGGCAAAAGCGAGCTACAGAGCCTTTTTCATTCAACTCACCAAACAGAGGTATTTTCAACTGCAATGCATCAATCTGTAACTTACCCATGGGGGTTTTATAGTAATATTTAAAAGCTGTAACTAATACAATTATAACAGCAATGGGAATCAATACTTTCCAACTTCTGAGGATGCCGCTCAACCATAACATAAACTTAGTTAAAGCTGGCAATTCCGTTCCTAAATCTTGAAATATCCCAGCAAAGATTGGGATCAGAAACATCGTCATTGCCAGAAAAACCAGTAGAGCTAAGAATCCTACCACACTAGGGTAAGCCATAGCTGATTTGATTTGGTTTTGCAGCCGATTCATATCTTCCAGCAGCTTAGCTAATCGGTTGAGCACTTCATCAAGGACACCCCCAACCTCCCCAGCTTGAACCATACTCACGTAAAGATTATCAAAACAATCTGGATGCTTACGCATAGCATCCGATAGATTAGTTCCTTGTTGTACCTCAGCACTGATGTTCATCAAAGCCTTTTTCAGCTTAGGATTAGAACACTGTTCCCCTAATACCCCAAGACAGCGGACGATAGCCACACCAGCATTAACCATAGCGGCAAACTGACGAGAAAAGACCGCTTTGTCTTTGATCGTGACATTGGTAAATTTTTCGGAAAGGTCTGAGAGGCTAAAGCTAACATCTAAGCTTTTCTTGACGCTGCCAAC
Organism: Moorena sp. SIO3B2; assembly: GCF_010692525.1. NCBI lineage: Bacteria > Bacillati > Cyanobacteriota > Cyanophyceae > Coleofasciculales > Coleofasciculaceae > Moorena > Moorena sp. SIO3B2. The sequence continues at coordinate 26,053 of NZ_JAAHHE010000069.1, read as the reverse complement.
AGCAGAATACCGATTTTCTAGGATGCTGCGGGCTTGTTCAGGAGTAGCAGCTTCAATTTTTTGTTTTTTGGATTTGCCTGATTTGTCCCGAACTTGAGCAATAAAAGTAGGCATGGCTTTTTTCTAGATTAAGTCTAATCGCAAATTTTATCGATCCAGTCCCTGCTTTCTCTAGACTAGCGGTAAGCCGTTGGCCGTTGGCCACGCTTCGCGAACAGCCCTCAGCCGTCAGCTTAAAATAAACATCGATTGGGATAATTTAATATTAAGAGATTTTAGAGAATTGAAAGTCTGGGGAAAAGCCGATCAAAGCCTATGCTGATACGCGACACGCTGATACGCGACACGCTGATAGCTGATAGCTTACGACTAGCGGGTTGCCTTTGCTCTAGCGCCCTTAGCATTCATCCCTCCAGAACCAGCAAGGATACGTTGCAATTCGTCTGGTTTAGAACTTTTGCCAACTGCTGCTTCCAAAGAGATCAAGCCAGATTTCACCTGATAAGCTAAAGCTTGTTCCAGGGTCTGCATTCCCAATTTCATACCGGTTTGGATAGCAGAGTACACTTGAGACGTTTTTCCTTCCCGGATCAGGTTAGAAATAGCAGGTGTCACTACCATGATTTCCTGAGCCATCGTCCGACCAAACTCACCGGGTTTAGGGTTTTTCTTCGGTACTAGACATTGACTAAAGACTGCAATCAAAGAGTTAGACAGCTGAGCTCGGATTTGAGCTTGCTGTCCAGATGGGAACACATCAATGATCCTGTCTACAGTTTGAGCAGCTGAGTTAGTGTGTAGCGTTGCAAATACCAAGTGACCGGTTTCAGCTGCGGAAATAGCAAGAGCAATTGTTTCCATATCCCGCATTTCACCCACCAAAATCACATCCGGGTCTTCCCGCAGTGCCCCCTTCAGGGCATTGGCAAAGCTCTTGGTATCTTCACCTTTTTGACGTTGGTGAATCAAGCTCTTGATGTTAGGAAACACATATTCTATCGGGTCTTCCACTGTCAGAATATGTTCTGCCCGAGTGCGGTTAATTAAGTCAATCATGGCTGCTAGGGTAGTGGTTTTCCCAGAACCCGTGGGTCCGGTGACCAATACCATTCCCCTTGGTCGTTCACTCATCGAGCGCACCACATCCGGTAAACCCAATTTGTCAAAGTTAGGAATCTTGGAAGACAACGCCCTCAAGCAAGCCGCATAGCAACCCCGTTCTTTGTAAACATTGACACGGAAGCGAGCCAACCCCTTGACACCATAGGAACAATCAAGTTCCCAGTTTTGCTCCAATTCCTTACGCTGTGAATTGTTAAGCATACTGAAAATCAATCGCTGACAGGCTTGAGGGTTCAGGGATTCGTCATCAATGGGTTGGAGTTTACCACTGACGCGGAAGTAGACTGGCGCACCCGCTTGGATGTGCATATCTGACCCCCCCATCTCAATCATCTGCTCCATCAAGTCTTCAATCATCAGTTCCATAATCTTCTCTGCCTTAAAAACGTCAGTAGTCGTTAGTGATTAGTCATTACTCAAAATAAAATAGCCAATTGTTCATTAACAATGGACTAATAACTAAATTAATTTTGAAAACGGGGTGTCATACAGTAAGGACAGTCTAGCCACTCCGCCTGTAATTGAGCTGAGCAAGTGCCACAGGTCAGAGAACTCTTGCGTTTAGCTTTAATTTCTGTCTCTAAGCCGGAATCAGTAAAGGTTACTCGTTCGACTTCTTCAAAGGTGGTGTAACCTTCCTGTACCAAATTCAAGCTATAGGCTAATATGGTGATCATCCCTTCCTCTACAGCAGCTTCCTTAATCCTTTCCGTGGGGGCACCTTGGTTGATTAAGGCTTGCAGGTTCTCAGAGACGCGCATAACTTCATAAACACCAACCCTTCCTTTGTAACCAATACCATTACAGGTTTGACACAGTGTACCAAGTGCCCTAGCTTCAACGATTTGCTCTGGTGTCAGGGTATTGGCGCGATAGATGGTAATCTCCCCATCCCTAGAGGCGGACAGACCATAGCGCGCTAGTTCTGCCGAACTTGGTTGGTAAGAAATGCGGCAATTGGAACAAACACGCCGCATCAATCGTTGAGCCAATACTCCCAGCAAGGCACCGGAAACCATGAAGGGTTCAACACCCATTTCATCTAAACGAGCGATCGCACCAGCCGCATCATTAGTGTGTAGAGTAGTCAAGACCAAGTGACCAGTCAAAGCTGCTTCAATCGCCGTTTTGGCTGTTTCTTTGTCTCGGGTCTCACCCACCAGAATCACGTCCGGGTCTTGGCGCAGAAAGGCTCGTAGAATTGAGGCAAAATCCATGCCTTTTTCCCGAATAACCTGGACTTGGGTAATCCCAGGTAAGGAATACTCAATCGGGTCTTCTGCAGTACTAATATTAACCCCAGGGTCATTACGTTCAGCCAGAATTGAATACAAGGTCGTTGATTTCCCCGATCCCGTTGGACCCGTCACCAAGATTAATCCAAAGGGACGCTTAGCCATTTCCCTGACCAATTCTAAGGTGTCTGGGTCTGTGATCAACTTATCCAACCCCAACTGGGTGGATTCGTTATCTAGGATCCGCAGAACCACCTTTTCCCCATAACGACTGGGCAAGGTATTGACCCTAAAGTCAACTTTTCGCCCCTGGAACATACGCCGAATTTTACCGTCTTGGGGTAAGCGTCTTTCCGCAATGTCGAGATCTGCCATGATTTTGAAACGAGCCGCCACCGCTGTATGTATTCGCTGTGGTAAGGCATCAAAGGCTTGACGCAGTACCCCATCTTTGCGATAGCGCACCCGCAACTGCTCCTCTTGGGGTTCGATGTGAATGTCAGAAACCCCTTCTTGTAAAGCCTTAGCCAGGATTTTGTTAACCAAGTTGATGATCGGAGCCCCACCTGCCTCATTCAAAGAAGAATCTAGGTCTGCTTCCGCTTCCTCTGGGGCATCCTGTAAAGTATCGAATGAGCCTAAATTCTCTAAATCCTCCTTTACATCTACGGATTTTTGTTGATCTAGTTGCTTTTGCCGTGCCAACTGATCGTCAAGATACTGACTAATGATTTGCTGATAGTCTTCCTTAGTGATGACCATCCGTTGCAACTTGATTCCCTGAGGTCGTAGAATCCGATTCAAATCATCCTGGGCTTCTAGATCATCAGGAGAAACCATTGCCACCAAAACCGATGGCGGCTCAGTTTCATGCTTAGATATGGGGAGCAGGTGATAGCGACGGCAAATATCAATGGGAATCAGGGTTTCGATCAAGCCACCGACTTGCTGAGTGGAAATATCACTAATTTCCGGATCTAGAGACTCAACACCAAAAAGAACTTTTAGTTCAAACAACTGCTGCTTCTTGTATTGACGGATCAAGTCCGGTGGTAACTGACGTCCGGTCATTGCTTCGACGACTTCCGTCAGTGGTCTTCCGGACTTGCGAGTTTCCAGCATTGCTTGCTGCATCTGGTCAGCATTAACGTAACCAGCCTGAATCAGTTTATTGCCAAATGGAGAAAAATCGTTACGGACTACTAGGGCGCGTCGTTGAGATGAGGAGTAAGTCATGACGGAATAGGAGCTCTCCTTACTTTACACAGTATTCCCAAAAGCCTTATGTTAACTAACATAGGAGTGGCTGCCACTCTGGTTATTTTTACCTTTTAGTTAGATTGACGGACTAGAATAATTTGTCGCAGTTAAATATTGCATTATACATCATAATAAAAACTCAGTCAAGTCATTGGCTGTATAATTATTATCAACCCCTAATCCATCAAGGTGGTTCACAATCTCAGATGCTAGATTTTGATTAATGACTGATTTAGCCACAACATTCAACTATGCAACAAGACCAGCCAAAGTATGCAACAAGACCAGCCAACGGAAGTAGCGCCATCAAGGACAGTGGTAAGGGTACAGGCCATAAGGATCTGATCGGCTACACTTCCAACAGCAGCATTCTTGCTGACGGAGGTGTGGAAGACCACACAGTTGAGGTAAGTTTACGGTCGGAGTAACTCTCAATCAGGTTAGAAACCAATGCTATAGTCGTTAGACTGAACGTGGTTAGTTTACAAAATTTGCTGGAAAATTGGTTGGCTAGTAAGAAATTATAGATAAACTAGCACTTTATTGAATTGGGATGAGTGGAGCATGATTGACGAAGCAAAACAGTCAGATAACACTTCGCAGCAGACAAACGAAGAGTCCACCACGGTACTCGAAGACAATCATGAGGCGGAAGCGGTAGCCGTAGCATCTGACTCAGATGTCAACCCTGAAGCAGCACAACCAACTGAATCCCCTGCTGCTGAAGCATCTGAGTCAGGGCTCAACGACCAAGAAGCCCAGACCGATGTAGCTGCAACAGCTACTACCGATGAATCACCTACCGAGGACGATGCCAAGATTCTAGAAACAATCAAGCAGGAAAATCAAGCCCTGAAAGCTCAACTAGAAGAGCGAACTCAGCAATGTGACTCCTTTAAATCTCAATACATCCGGATTGCGGCAGATTTTGAGAACTTCCGCAAACGGTCAACTAAAGAGAAAGAAGACTTGGAACATCAAGTTAAAGGAAACACGATCACTGAGTTATTGTCAGTAGTAGATAATTTTGAACGGGCGCGTACCCAAATTAAGCCTCAAAATGATGGGGAAATGTCGATTCACAAAAGCTATCAAGGTGTTTATAAACAGCTGGTAGACAGTCTCAAGCGCCTTGGGGTTGCTGCGATGCGACCAGAAGGGCAAGAGTTTGACCCCAATCTCCACGAAGCGGTGATGCGAGAACCAACGGATGACTATCCAGAAGGAGTGGTCATAGAACAGCTAATGCGGGGTTATTTACTTGGGGAGCGGGTGCTGCGTCACGCTATGGTGAAAGTAGCTGCTGCGGCAGAACCACAGGAAACCTCGGAAGGTCAGAAGTCTGCTGAGGCGGAAAATTAGCTGCCATTGATTGGTTAACCTTCCTTTGGTGTCAGCCTCTGATCATCCTACCAAAAGGGATGTAGCACCAAGGGAAGTTCTATTATTTTGAGCAACTCAACAAAAAATCAAACTAAAATAACTTTACTAACCGTTAAGCTGCAACCCTATGGGAAAAGTTATTGGCATCGACCTAGGCACAACCAATAGTTGTGTTGCTGTCTTAGAAGGAGGTAAACCCATAGTCATTTCCAGCTCGGAAGGTGGGCGAACCACACCGAGTATTGTGGGATTTGGCAAGTCAGGGGAGCACCTAGTGGGTCAACTGGCCAAGCGTCAAGCAGTGACCAATGCGGAAAACAGTGTCTACAGTATCAAGCGCTTTATCGGACGTCGTTGGGATGAAACCGCTACAGAGCGTTCCCGTGTTCCCTATACCTGTGTTAAGGGTCGTGATGAGACGGTAGATGTAAAGATTCGGCATCGCGAGTACACCCCTCAGGAAATATCGGCCATGATCTTACAAAAGCTCAAGGCTGATGCTGAAACCTTTCTTGGGGAACCAGTGACTCAATCCGTGATCACAGTTCCGGCCTACTTTACCGATGCGCAACGACAAGCCACCAAGGATGGGGGTACCATTGCTGGATTGGAAGTGTTGCGCATTATAAATGAACCCACTGCTGCTGCTCTTGCCTATGGCTTAGATAAGTTGGATCAAGACCAAGTTATATTGGTGTTTGACTTGGGGGGTGGTACCTTTGATGTATCAGTTCTGCAACTGGGTAATGGGGTCTTTGAAGTAAAGGCAACGTCTGGTAACAATCACTTGGGGGGAGATGACTTCGATAACGTGATTGTCCGCTGGATGGTGGAAAACTTTAAAGCCAAAGAGGGCATCAATCTCACCCAAGACAAAATGGCTCTTCAGCGTTTGCGAGAGGCGGCGGAAAAGGCAAAAATTGAACTGTCTAGCATGGTAGCCACCCCCATCAACTTGCCCTTCATTACTGCTGATGAAACAGGACCGAAACACTTAGAGATGGAGTTGTCCCGGGCTAAGTTTGAAGAACTATCCAAGGACCTGATTAACGCAACTATAGAACCGGTAAAGCAGTCGCTCAAAGATAGTGACCTCAAGCCAGAGGACATTGACCGGATTTTGCTGGTAGGGGGTTCGACCCGTATACCGGCGGTACAGGATGCCATTAAAAAGTTTTTTAATGGTAAGGCTACCGATCGTTCGGTTAACCCTGATGAAGCTGTGGCATTGGGAGCAGCAATTCAGGCTGGTGTTTTGGGTGGGGAAGTCGAAGATGTCCTGCTACTGGATGTTACTCCCCTGTCCCTGGGTATAGAAACCTTAGGGGAAGTGTTCACCAAAATTATCGAGCGCAATACTACTATTCCTACCAGTAAGTCCCAGGTATTTTCCACCGCTACCGATGGACAAACCTCCGTAGAAATCCACGTATTGCAGGGGGAGCGGGCAATGGCTAGAGATAACAAAAGCCTGGGAAAATTCCTGCTGACTGGTATTCCCCCAGCTCCCCGTGGTGTCCCTCAAATTGAAGTCACCTTTGAAATCGATGTCAACGGCATTCTTAAAGTCGCTGCCACTGATCGAGGCACTGGGAAAGAGCAAAGTATTGTGATTACCAATACGGGGGGATTAAGTCCAGCGGAGGTGGAACGGATGCGCCGTGAGGCAGAAGACTATGCTGACCAAGACCGCCGTCGCATGGAATTGGTGCAACTCAAAAACCAAGCCGATAGCTTACTATATAACTATGAATCTACCATCAAAGACCATGGGGAATTGATTAGCGCTAACCTTCAGGCTCACGGATTAAAGGAGCAAGCAGATCAACAAAAGCAGCACCTAGACACCATAATGACAGACCCCTCAATTGAGGTCGAGGAGGTGAAAGAAGCTATTGAAACTTTGCAGAAAACTGTCTTGGAAATTGGGGGTATCATTTACGCCAGTGCCAGCTTTGGGTCAGACCCGGAATTTATCACCTCTGACGAAACAGTTCAAGATTCAAATTCCAACGACTCCAGCCAAAGAGAACCGGATGCTCTAGGAGAATTTGTGGTTGATTTTGAGGATGAAACCTTAGAGGTGAATGTTGACTACGAAGCAGTTGATTACGGCAACAGCTCTCTAACAGATAGATAATTTAATTCGCTGCTTTGACTAGCTCAAGCCGACCGCGAGAGTATGGTCACAGAAGCAGGTGGCAATCAGCTGATTTTTTTGATAGACAATGATATAGGATGCAGGTAATGCTGAAATGCGCTTATGGTGCTTTGATAGCAATAACCTGAGGAATAACAATAGCCCCTACTATGTAAATGGAATACCGATCAGCGCTCTATGGCTGACTATTATGATCTGCTTGGTGTCTCTCGTGATGCCGACAAAGATGAAATTAAACGTGCTTACCGTCGCTTGGCACGGAAGTACCACCCAGATGTTAACAAAGAACCAGGAGCTGAAGAGCGCTTTAAGGAAATTAACCGGGCTTACGAAGTCCTCTCAGAACCAGAAACTCGAGCAAGATATGACCGTTTTGGGGAAGCTGGTGTTTCCTCAGGTGCGGGAGCAGCCTACTCAGATTTTGGGGATATGGGCTTTGCTGATATTTTTGAAAGCTTCTTCAGCGGCTTTGCTGGTGGTATGGGTCAGCAAACTGGTCGTCGGCGTAGTGGCCCGGTGCGTGGTGACGACCTGCGACTAGACTTGAAGCTGGCTTTCAAGGAAGCTATATTCGGTGGTGAAAAGGAAATCCGCATTCCTCACCTAGAAACTTGTAAAGTCTGTAACGGCACAGGGGCAAAGCCAGGAACTCGACCCCGCACTTGCCCAACGTGTAACGGTTCAGGTCAAGTACGGCGTGCTACTCGTACCCCTTTTGGTAGTTTCACCCAAGTCTCAGTCTGTCCTACCTGTAACGGTGAAGGTCAAATCATTGAGGATAAGTGTGAAGCCTGTGGTGGTGCTGGTCGTAAACAAGAAACCAAAAAACTGAAAATCACCATTCCAGCAGGGGTGGATAATGGCACCAGGCTACGGGTTTCTAAAGAAGGGGATGCTGGATTACGTGCTGGTCCACCAGGAGACCTATACGTTTATCTATTTGTAAACGAAGACAGCCAGTTTCAGCGGGATGGCATTAACATTCTGTCTGAAATGAAAATTAGCTATTTACAAGCCATTTTAGGCTGTCTTATCGAAGCAGAGACAGTAGACGGTCCAGTGGAATTAACTATTCCACCCGGTACTCAACCCAATACTGTATTAACTTTAGAGAATCACGGTGTCCCCAAATTGGGCAACCCAGTCAGTCGGGGCGATCACCTAATCACGATTTTGGTAGATATCCCCACTCGAATTACCGCTGAGGAAAGGGAATTGCTAGAGAAGCTAGCGAAAATTAAGGGTGAGCGCACTGGTAAAGGTGGTATAGAAGGATTCTTGGGAGGGTTGTTTGGCTCATGAGTACACTAGCCTCCTCCCAGATCAGTTCATTACCTGATGATCAGCTGGATCTGCGGGGTACCCCTTGCCCGATTAACTTTGTTCGCACTAAACTATATCTAGAGAAAATGGCTCCAGGTGCCCTATTAGAAGTGTGGCTCGACCCAGGAGAACCCATTGAACAGGTTCCTGATAGTCTGACTATGGAGGGTTACCCGATAGAGGGCGTTGAAGAACGCGATCGCTATTTTGCTCTGAAGGTGCGTCGTCCACACCAGCATCTTCATGATTGAATTAGAATACACTAATTCATCAAACTTGTCAACCCCTTGGCTGGGTACCGTGCTGGCGGTTCAGGCAAATTTCTATCAGGTGCGTTTAGATCAGTTGAAGGTTGACAAGTTGGAGGTTGTAGGTTACGAAGATAACCTTCAAGCAAATAACCTACAACCTTCAAACCTCTTATGTACCCGTAGAGCCCGGTTGAAAAAAATTGGCCAGCAAGTCATGGTGGGAGACCGGGTTCTAGTAGAGGAACCTGACTGGGCTGGTGGACGAGGGGTGATTGCGGAAGTGCTGCCCCGGACAAGCCAGCTCGACCGCCCACCAATCGCCAATGCTCAGCAAATTCTGGTGGTTTTTGCTCTGGAAGAACCGACCCTGGATGCTTATCAGCTGAGTCGGTTTTTGGTGAAAGCAGAATCTACTGGTTTCAAGGTATGTTTGTGTCTGAATAAACTTGATTTAGTAACACAACAGCAACAGCAGGATTGGCAACAGCGTCTGGAAGCATGGGGTTATCAGCCAGTCTTGATCAGCGTTCATAATGGTACTTGTTTAGCACAACTGACTGACCTGTTGAGTCAGACAATCAGCGTTATGGCTGGTCTTTCCGGTGTCGGTAAATCGAGTCTAATTAATTATCTGATTCCAGCAACAAGGGTCCGGGTGGCAGCAGTGACTGGTAAACTGGGTCGAGGACGCCACACCACTCGCCATGTAGAATTATTTGAGTTGCCTAAAGGTGGTTTTTTGGCAGATACCCCCGGATTCAATCAGCCTGACTTGACTTGTTCTCCTGAGGATTTAATCTATTACTTTCCAGAAGCAAGAGAGCGTTTAGCCCAACACCGCTGTCAATTCAGTAATTGCCTACATCGGGATGAGCCAAACTGTGCTGTGCGAGGAGACTGGGAACGGTACCAGCATTATCTGGATTTTTTAGCAGAAGTGATGGCACGGCAAGAGGCTTTGAAGCAAAAAGCTGATATCGAATCCAGTATGAAGTTAAAAATTAAAGCTTCTGGTCGGCGTCAATACGAACCTAAGCTAGAAACAAAAAAATACCGCCGTCGCTCCCGCCGTACTCAGCACCAGAACCTAGATGAACTCTATGACGATATGAGTCAATAACTCACCGCTAAGTCCTATGGGACTATAGCGGGAGCTTGTTAAAAGCTCGTAGTTGACCAGTCTAAGTTCTATAAGAACTACGTTATTCCTAAGTGTTAAAGTTCCTACCTGAGGATGCGTAGCTAGTCTTCAGCTCTAGAACCCGGTCGTTAAACAGGTGTATTTGGGTTAAGCCAGTGCGACTAGGAAAGTACCGAGGAATAACATTGACTAAGCTAACTTAACCCTAGTAATAGGAGTAAACACAATTATGCGTGTCTTTGTACTCAACAAGAACCGACAACCTTTAGATCCGTGTAAACCTGTAAGAGCTAGGATTTTACTTTCGTCAGGAAAAGCGAAGGTCTATCGTCGTTACCCATTTACCATAATTTTGACGGAGGAAATAAAACAGCCAATAACTCATAATCACCAGCTCAAAATAGACCCTGGAGCAAAAACAAGCGGTTTAGCTATTATTCAAGGAAAGCGAGTAATTTGGGGAGCAGAACTCACCCATAGAGGTTTTCAAATACGAGATTCTTTGATCTCTCGCAGGCAGTTAAGACGCAGTAGACGGAATCGTAAGACTCGATACCGCAAGCCCAGATTTCTTAATAGAACCAGACCAGAAGGTTGGCTAGCTCCTAGCTTAATGTCTAGAGTTCAAAACATTTTAACTTGGGTTGAAAGGTTGAGTCGATTGTGCCCTATTACCGGCATCTCTCAAGAATTAGTCAGGTTTGATACTCAAAAACTGCAAAATCCTGAAATATCTGGAATCGAGTATCAACAAGGAACACTTTATGGCTATGAACTCCGAGAATATTTACTTGAAAAATGGAATCGTAAATGTGCTTATTGTGGGACGACAGGAACTCAATTAGAAATTGAGCATATTAAGCCATTATCCAAAGGTGGCTCTGATTGGCCTTTCGGCCACGCTACGCGATCGAGTTTCTAATTTAGCGATTGCATGTCACCCATGTAACCAGGCTAAATCTAATCAAAACATTGAACTTTTCTTGTCTAAAAAGCCTAGTATCTTGAGACGCATACTAAGTCAAGCTAAACGCCCTCTGGCTGATGCGGCTTCTGTCAATACAACCCGATGGAAGTTGTACCACGATCTCAAGTCAACAGGGCTACCTGTTGAAGTAGGTAGTGGCGGATTAACCAAATTCAATAGGTGTAGTCAAAATCTTCCGAAAACTCATTGGTTGGATGCGGCAAATGTCGGGAAAGTCGAAACATTGATTATCGAAGTAACCAATCCTTTGATAATAACCGCCAAAGGACATGGCACTCGTCAGCTCTGTAGAACCAATAAGTATGGGTTTCCCACTCGTCATTGCTCCAGAATCAAATTTCACAAAGGCTTTCAAACAGGCGACATCGTTCGTGCTGTAGTAACCAAAGGAAAAAAGATCGGTACCTATATAGGACGGGTCGCAACCAGAAAATCAGGGTTTTTCAATATCTCAACTAAATCAGGATTGGTGCAGGGCATCAGTCACAAATATTGTCAATTTATTCACAGGAAGGATGGTTATGCTTATACGACTTAGATCCTGTCCTCCCTTTCCTGAGTGCCTGTCACCTGGGGGAACCCCAGGTGTTTATATGGCACGTCTCACCGCTAAATCTCGCGATTATAGCGGGAGACGACCGGGAGGCAGACAGATGAAGGATGAAGTATGAATACTTCATCCTTCAACCGTTTAACTTCTCCGTTTAACTTCTAAGGCTAACCCCAAATGTTTCCTCTAGGGCTTCTCGCACTTTCTGATGTACTGGCTCGACTTCTGCATCAGTAAGAGTGCGATCGCTAGCACGGTAGATTAGCCGAAATGCCAAACTTCTCTGTGCCTCAGGAACAGACTCCCCTTTATATTCATCAAACAATTGCACTGACTCCAACAAATTCCCCGCAGCTTTGCGAGTTGAACGTTCGATTTCTGCCACTGACACTTGTAGTGGTGCAAAGAACGCAATATCCCGGTCAATGGCTGGGTAGCTGGAATAGACTTTGAATCGGGGAGTCAGAATTTCATCGCGATCAAGAGCCTCTAGAATTAGATCCAAGTCCAAATCAAATACATAAACCTGATCGGGAAAACCTCTTTCTGAGCGTAGCTGGGGGTGCAACTGCCCAAATTTTCCTAATTTTTCACCTTGCAACCACAAGGATGCAGTGCGTCCTGGGTGAAGACGGGGATCGCTGTGGTCTGGTTGGTATTCTACTGTCAGACCGCAACGGGAAAACACACTCTCTAGTACTCCCTTAGCCTCGTACCAGGTCATGGGTTCGGAATGCCCTCCCCTGACCCAGTTACCTTGGGTGATATTTCCCCCTAAAATCCCGGCAATAGCATCAGCTTCTGCGAAACCCTCTTCTGGTCGCCAGAAGATCCGACCAATTTCAAAACCGTTGAGTACACCGTTGCCTTGCTCGATATTGTACTGACAGGCATCAATCAGCCCTGATAGTAAATCCGTCCGTAGGGATGAGTATTCCGTAAACAGGGGATTATCGAGACGAATTTGGGTCTGTTCCTCTGGCTTGACCAAGGAATACTGGACTAATTCGGTCAACCCAACTGCACGGAATTGCGATCGCAGTTTTCGCTTTAAAAATTCCTCAGCAGATAGATAACCTGGTTCAGTCTTGTCTGGTAAGCTATCACAGAAGTTGTCATAGCCGTAGAGACGGGCAATTTCTTCAATTAAATCAATTTCCCGCTCTAAATCCCGGTAGCGGTAGGGCGGTACAATCACTTTCCATTGGGGAGAATCTTCGGTGCAGCGCGGTTGTAGTTGACATCCGAGGGCAGTAAGGATTCTTTCCACATCTTCTGGCAGGATTTCCCCAAGCTCCTCTGCCTCATTAACTGGTCCTAAAATCTGATTGACACGGTCAAGACGTAACTCAATCGAACGTGCCCAAGTGGAGGGGTCAGGGCGCTGGTCAGCAATACTCTGGGTTGTGGGGGTACCAGCAGCTAACTCAGTAATTAATGCGATCGCTCTTTTACAAGCAATATCCAATTCTGCTTGATTGACACCACGCTCATAACGGGCAGATGATTCTGTCCGTATGCTTTGACTGCGGGAAGAACGACGAATAGTCACTGGATCAAACAGTGCTGCTTCCAAAACAATAGTTTGGGTGTTGTCGTTCACTTCTGTGGCTTCCCCACCCATAACCCCAGCCATAGCAACCGGTTGGTCGTTAGCTGTGATCAGTAACGCTTGTGGTTCCAGGGAACGGGTTTGACCATCAAGAGTAGTCAGGGATTCCCCACTGTTAGCAAAGCGGACACCAATGGTCAGGTTTTCGACCCCAGCAACAGCTTGCAAGCGTTCCCGGTCAAAGGCATGGAGGGGCTGACCCCATTCCAAGAGAATGTAATTAGTGACATCCACTACATTATTAATCGGTCGCACTCCAGCGGCTTTCAAGCGCTGTTGTAACCAATCCGGAGAAGGACCAATCTTCACCCCTTCAATCACAGTGCCAATATAGGCGGGGCAAGCTTTCGGTTCAGATACTTTCAAGGTCAAGGCATGGGATGCTTCTGGAATAGACACCTCAACAGTTTCTGGCAAGCTTAAGGATGCCCCAGTTAAGGCCACTACTTCTCTGGCCACGCCCACCATACTTAGAGCATCCGCCCGATTAGCCGTAGACGTAACATCAAGAATGATATCAGTTAACCCCAGTAAAGGACGAGCATCACTGCCTAGGGGTATAGTTTCTGCCTCGAAAATATGAATGCCAGCGGATTCCTTGGCCAAGCCCACTTCTGCTAAGGAACAAATCATCCCTTCTGAGCGAACACCTCGCAGTTTTGAGGCGCGAATTTTCAAATCAATAGTTGGTAGGTAGGTTCCGATGGTGGCCACCGGCACGTAAATGTCTGGTCGGACATTCGACGCACCACAAACAATATTCAATGGGTCACTCCCACCAATATCCACTTGACAAACCCGAAGCTTATTTGCATTAGGGTGAGGCTCTACCTCCAGAACCTTGCCAATCACCACGCCATCGGCCAGGGTTCCCAGGTCTTCAATATCTTCTACCTCAAACCCAGCCATAGTTAAGGTTTGAGCTAGCTCTTCTGGTGTCAGAGTTACCTCTACTAGTTCTCGCAGCCAGTTTAACGATATACGCATGGACTCCTAAATTTTTTTGCTGAACTCTAATATAAGGTAATAAATAAGGTGCAAGTTGCCGGTTACTTCCACCGTAAGCATATGCGCTACAGATGGTGCTACTTGAGGTGCAGTCAGCGGTCAGCCGTCAGCTTATTTTATTCAAAAGCTGTTCCCTTAGCGTGGCCAAAGACCAATGGCACCTCAAGTAGCGTGGGCATAAGCTGATAGCTGATAGCTGATAGCTGATAGCTGATAGCTTACCTTCCACCGAAACATTTTTCTATTGTGATGGGCATAACCCCTTAAGGCTTGACAAAAGTACACTATCTATGGTCAATGCTAAATAAACGCTCTAAAATATAGGTAGCTTCATAAACGTTTTACTTGAATAACCCTTTACTTAACTCAAAATTGTCCTTTGTACCCTTAGATGGATGCCAAAAATCGGGTATCCTGGTTGAGGATCAGGTTTCACCGGAATAGTTGTCTAACTAAGGGGGTAGTAAAAGGCATTTTGCAGAAAATAAAGAAAAGTAAAAGACTATAAATAATCTTTGCTGCTCAGGTACTCCGAGCCAAAGTTTTAGTTCCAGTATGGGCAAAGGAACATCAGTAACGCTGAATGAGCTACTGTCTAAATCCTACCTGCACTCAGGCAAAAAACCCACAACACGCCGACTTTTGTCAGGCGTGCAGTTCTAAATTATTATTACTTGACCGCTATCGTGTGATCAAACCACTCGGTCAAGGGGGATTTGGAGCAACTTTCTTAGCAACAGATCAATCGTTGCCTGGTAAGCCGACCCGTGTAATCAAACAACTCCGCCCAAGTGCTAAAAGTTCAGAGATTTCACCGATGGCAAGGGATCTGTTTGAGCGAGAAGCCCGAACCTTGGGAGAAATTGGGAATCATCCCCAATTCCCACAGTTATTCGATTACTTTCAAGACAATGAGCATTTTTATCTGGTTCAGGAATACATTAGCGGTTTGACACTGCAACAGCAAGTCAGACGGTCTGGTTCATTCTCGGAAGAGGGAGTTAAACAATTTTTAAGTGAAATTCTACCACTCCTGCAATATATTCATCAGAAAAACGTAATTCACCGGGACATTAAACCAGCGAATATAATTCGTCGTGACCAAGACCGCAAACTGGTACTGATTGATTTTGGGGCTGTGAAAAACAGCCAAACCAATCCCTCCAATTCCTCAGACACAGTATTGACCAACTATGCCATAGGAACTCCAGGCTTTGCCCCTCCTGAACAAATGGCATTGCGACCTGTAATTGCTAGCGATATCTATGCAGTGGGGGTTACTTGCCTTTATTTGTTGACGGGTAAATCTCCCAAAGACCTCGATTATAATCCTTCTACTGGAGAAATAGTCTGGCAGACTAATGTCAACGTTAGTGACCACTTTGCTAAGGTTTTAAGAAAAATGCTGGAGTCTTCTGTCCGTTATCGCTATCAGTGCTCAGAAGACATCCTGAGAGCTCTTGACCTAGAGCCATATCTGGAGAGTTTAAACAAAAGCTTAGTGTCGCAACCCCTTGATGACGCTAATTCTCACTTCAACTCAGGGAATTTGGGTCCTGTGAATGGTTATTCATCCCCGTCGTCAGTTCAATCCCGAAGAATGGCAGAGCAAATTAGAGAATGGCGGGAGCGTCGGGGATTGAGCAATGGTCGAAGATCAGAACCTAAAAACGGTGGAGGTTTTACCAGTCACAGGGATTCTACAGCTGTGAGCGGTAGTAGGAGTAGCATTACAGGCAAGTCGAAGGGTAATGGCAAGTTGGAGGCGGAAACGTTATTAAAAGCTTACGGCTCTGGCAGAAGAGACTTTGCGGCTAAAGATTTGAGGGGACTTAACCTTAATAATGCCCAGTTATCTGGGATAATTTTCCGCCAGGGCAAACTGTTAAATATTAGTTTGAAGGGAGCGGATTTATCTAGTGCTAATTTTGGTGAAGCGAATCTCCATCAAGGCGACTTACGCAATGCCAATTTGGGTCGAGCTTACCTGAAAAAAGCTATTTTGACAGGAGCAGACTTGCGTGGGGCGAATCTTAGTTATGCTCATCTCGAAAATGCTAATCTGCGGGGAGCAAATTTGTGTGGAGCCAATCTTTCTAATGCCAAAGTTACTAAGGAACAGTTGGCACAAGCTAAGACTAATTGGACAACAGTACTTCCTACTGGTAAGCGGGGGTTTTGGTAATGTAGCAAGGGGAATAGGGAGTAGGCAAGAGGCAAGAGGCAAGAGCGAATAGGGAATAGGGAATAGGGAATAGGGAATAGGGAATAGGGAATAGGAAGAAAGAGATGCGATTATTTTTTGATGTTGCTAACCCAAGAAATGGTATTCAAAAAAACCATGCAATTTCCTAAATGTGATAGGAAAAAAACTCATCAATAGGGTCATCACAGAGGAAAACAAAGATATAAACAAAGATATCAATGTAACGAATGTGGTCGTCAATCGTCGAGCGATCACCAATACCCTCTAACCTTCGCACGACTGGCAGCGGGGATTGCACCGCCCTGTAACACAGCCGGAAGCCCCTCAATCGAAGCTCAACGATAACCTCGATTGCGCTGGCGAGATAACGTTCCGGTTTTAAAGTTTATCTAAGAGATCATCAACAGCAGTTGCACATTCCTTAATACGAGCAGCTACAACGGTAATATCGCGGTTGTAAATTCTGTGTTTTCCTTGGGTTAATTTAGATAAAGGTTTACCAAGATGTGCAGCCACGACACCGGAAGTATTAAAGTCTCGAAGTGGTATAGAGTAGTGATCGCGGAAATCTTGCATAGTCTCTATTGATTTTGAAGTTGCGGTGAAGCGATTCTTATTTTCTTGAAACTCTTTGAATAGAGTATCTGCTGTTGCATCTGATAATGCAGCAAAAGCTCCTGCAGTACCATCGTACTGCGTTAGTCTATTGCCAACGATAAGGTGAATTTTGGGAATCGAAATTCTTTTTTGTGGTGCCATTGCAGCAAAAGTCCACTTGCTATAGACAGGGTGAGGAGGAATTGTGCCATGTAGAAGGGTGAACATTGCTTGAGTGGCAATCCGAGATGAATCATCAGCGTTAACAGGAACAATCAGTTTTTCAACACAGGAAATAGCAACTTCTGTGTAAATGCTAAAACTGGGATTGGTATCAATAAAAACTAACCAATCTCCCCCCACTTTATCTGCTAATCCCTTATAGAATTCTTCTAAAATATTATGAACCCATATCCAGGGATCAACTCCAGGAACTAATGCGGGAAAATCGATTGCTTTGTTTAAAGCTGGTACAAGTAGTTCAAGATTTGGATCGCCGCATAAAAGATAGAGGTTATCGGGGATCTCACTATTAACTTTGTTTACCTGGGTCACGAAACGACTTTGATTTGGAAGTGATGCTCCTTGACCACTAGAAATAACTTCACTAAAGTACCCAGCGACAGTTTTTGCTACTGGCTGATGCAAACAATTCTCCATGAGTATATTTTCTCCTCCTGAGCCACCACCTAAAAGAATCAGAGAAGAGTTTGCTTGAGGACACATATCGATAACCAGAACTTTAGATTCCGGATTCTTTTCTGCATATCTTGTTGCAACATGAAACGTTATGGAGCTTTTCCCGACTCCTCCTTTATTATTCCAAATGGCAAAGCTTTCTTTAATCGGCATTAACTTACTCTTATGTGGCTCTTAATTTTGCAATAGATATAACCTAATTTATCACAACTCTGATTTATTTGCTACAAAAGTTTTTAAAAAACGGCTGGGTGGTGACAGGACAGGGTAAAAGCCTATATCGGAGCGGGTTTGACCTAACTGACTTCCTTGAAGATTGTTGGAAATTTGTGGGGGCAATTCTCTTGCACAGACGCTACAGGATCACTAGTTACCACTCCGATTCTCAATCAGCAGCGGTTCAAACCTGCTGGATCTCTTCACGAGTCCGAAGCTAATCCACCCTCTCCTTGGGCAATCCGAACACAAATTGGTAACGAAGCGCGGCGTTTTTGTCCTTAGAGGAATTGCAATAATTGTTGTAGTGAACTGGGAAACAATATCATTTTGAAAAATAATGACAGGACGAATACCTGCTTGCTCAGAACCTTGAGTTGGATTGAGATTAGCTACCCAGATATCGCTACGTTGATATTGATTTATCATAGCCTATCTTCTTGATCAAGACTTGCCCCAGAATCGCTCATTCCCACTTCAGCAAGAGCGCGATCTTCCTGGGCAAACTCATGAGAAAGGGCTTTTAACTGAGCAGGATCAAGAACAATCCGACAACGTTTATCTTGAAACTTAAGAAATGCAATAAAATCAGCGACTTGCTGAAGTTGTTCAGCAGTAAGTAGATCCAGGTCTTGCTTGATAGCTTCGGTGCTGATTGACATAGCAGTAACTTAGTACAGTAATGATTTATAGGTTATTGGCCAAAAATTTTGAATCTAGTAGGGCTGATGGCTGATAGCTGATACGCGACACGCTGATAGCTGAGGGCTGTTCGCGTAGCGTGCGCGTAGCGCATATGCTTACAGTTGACTGTACCTCATAAATACGACAAACGCTATCAACAAGTTTAGCTAGGGACAAGGTTCAATTGTCCAATCTTTAGGTTTCTCACTTTTATAACAGGACTGTTGACGACCTGCTTCTTTTAAATTCCATTTACCGGTAGATTGATCGAATTTAAACTGAAGTCGATAACGCCTGCCCCTAACTTTGTCATCAGGTAGATTCATCTGGGTCAGAATCACGATTTTCTCAAAAGCTTGCTGATCAATCACCTTGATTTCTTCAGTAAACTCACTCTTGACCGTTGCTTTGTTACCAAATAACTCTAATGCGATCGCTTCCGGATCATCTCCTATTCGCTTACCTTTGAACTCAGCTAGATTCAAGGGTTGATAACGAGATTTTTCTAACGCATCATCAGAGGGATTACAACCCATTAAGATTAAGCTAATAGTCAACCCTACTACTATAAGCGGTAACCTGTCTTTTCTATCCATGGTCATTTAAAATTAAATTGGTTATAGCCTTGATTTTATCAAACACGAATCAATTTTTGGCGTTGCTGATTCTGGGTATGGTTTCGCCCCCCTAGGGTGTGTTTTCAAAGTTTTCCGCAAGATATTAGATCCCCCCCAGCCCCCCTTATTAAGGGGGGAGCCATACTCAAAGTCCCCCTTTTTTAAGGGGGACCAACGGGGGATCTCGGAGTTTGAAGACACGCCCTAGCCCCCCAAGCGAGCAATCCCTCGCTTGGGGGGAACAAAACTCGGAAAGTCCCCCAAGCGAGCAATCCCTCGCTTGGGGGACCAACGGGGGCTTTAATAAAACCAGATAATCGCGCATTCATTCCTTCATTCAGCAACGCCCAATTTTTAATTGACGGCAAATTCAGTTTGCTGACGCATTTCGGGAGGATAGAAAGCTAAAACAATATTTTCTTTAGGAATGCCAGCATTAATTAAATCAGTAGTGATACCCGGTTCTATTCCATCATATTCAATATAAATTTTAGTATTTTTTAGAGTAATATATATTAGGTTTCCTCTGATTCTTTTTCCCTGTGACCATCCTACCTGCATTAATCCATAGTGCTCTCGTGTTTCGTCAAAAATGGGGTCAAGTCGGATGTCTCCATGAGAGGGACGAAATTGAGCGTATTTTAGAATAACTTGTTTTATTATTTCTCGATAGGTCGTTTGGGTATCCATTGTTTGACCTCTAATTGGAGGAAACCAATCCGATTGGATTTGCTCAGGGGAATAGGGACAGTGGTCAGGAAAGTCCCAATCGGAAATTCCGGTTTCATTAGCAGCATCGGCTCTCGCATCACCATAAACTTTTGATAAATCTGCCCAGTATCGCTTTAAACTAGGAGTATCTCTGAGATAGCGTTTAAGGTGATTGCGCTCTCGTTTGATCGTGATTTCCCAAGACCTAGACCGTTTTTCAGGTTGATATTCCCATTTCAACAGATGTTGAATCGTTAAACGAATAGAGCAGAAAAAGCGGTCTCGCTCTCGTTTACTCAAGTCTTCAATCTCTTCTAGGAGATTAACCCAGTCTACTTCACTATATCGTTCTTCTTTGATCAGGGAAACTTGTTGTTCAACCCATTGGATGATGTCAGTTTCATAGAGCATTTTTTCCTCCGAAATCTAACTAAACCTGTAGGTTGGGTGGAACGAACTGCTCCCGCTAACCCAACCTACGAATAACGCTAGTGTTAGACTGAACAGGACTGCCGTCAGCGCCTGCAAACCAAGAAACCTGGTTAGCAAATAAAAGGTGCTGCCAAATACCCCATCGGTAACACCAAAAGGAAAACCGCCCCACTAACAACGCCCCCACCCCCAGAAAAGGCATGGGGTTTGTCGTTGGGATTGCGAAAACCAATGATCTAGCGCTATGCTGTCACCCCTGTAATGATGCCAGACAGCAGACATGCCAATCAGCGTATGCAGCTTCAATATTCCCTTTGCTGCTGTGTAGGGTTCTGCTAATCCGGCTTCAATTTACCCAAAAATAACAGCAATAACCATAGAAATAGTCGCAAAAAATAAATTCTACCAACTTACCTCATACCAGGGATAATTAGGGGTAAAGTAGCCGATCGGGTCACCAAAGACCGCAAACAATATCATGGAAATCACAAAATGAACCACAATCGGAGCAATTGTCTTGGGATACGGCAAGTGGTGATCGTTGAGTGGGGCGAGATACTCTAGGATATTGTTCTCAATCAGGTCTCAATTAGGAATTGCTCTCAAACCTTACACTAATAAATCACACTAAAAGGATACTATAAAATTAGTTGGCATCTTTGAGATTAGAGCCATAAAAACGACCAGGTTCAGAGTGATAAGCAATAAAATAACATAAAATTGTTGTGGTTTGATGTCTTTCCAAAAAATCACTGCGATTCTCCTAATTTCTAGTTGGTTTACTTAGGTATAAATCCTCAAAAATGTGGATTTATTTTATTTAGCGGATAGTTTGGCAGATATATAGTTAGTGCAGGTTAATTTTTAACCCAACAACCATTTGTGTCAAATGAATTGTCTCAAATGACACGGTTTCAAAAGCAGGCAGCTAGCTCCAGTTAGTAGATATAGCCACTAGATAGAGCAAGTATAGCCAGACCTGAATTCAGATATATCACCTGGTCTTAGTATAGCCAGCTAACCCTAGGTGTTAGTAGATTTTTCAGGAATTTTTAAGATTTATTACAAAGCCAAAAAGGTTGACAATTTGTCTGATCTAATTTTGAGAATTTGTCTTGTGATAAACCTGATCACCTGGTGATCAATTAAACTAGTCGATATCAGGGATTTTAACTATAGCATTTCTCAGTTATCAATTGCTTAAGGTACTTTCGTCCTAGGTTTTAGGGAGTAGGGAGTAAGGAGTAGGGAGTAGGGAGTAGGCAGTAGGGAGTAGGCAGTAGGGAATAGGTACAAAATTATGTGTACCTCATTACTATCAGAACCGCTAGATAAAGTCTTGGTTGTATAAATTAAATGGCATTTGCTCTGGAAACTCTAGACTAGAACTCTGGACTAATTTTACTGATGGATTTAATTAGATGAAGAGTCAAACCTTTCTTCAACCCATTGACCGTACTGCTGGCGCAGTCATACTTATACTGAGTCTACTGATTGGTATATTACTGTGGACTGGCGATCGCACTGCCCCCAGGGTACGGAAATTTACGTGGCAAGATAAACAAGTCGGTGCGGAGGATAAAGCGTTTATCCTAACCTTCAGCCGTCCTATGGATCAGACTAGTGTGGAAACTAATCTGAAGATTGTTCCACCCATACCGGGCAAAATTAGCTGGGCTGGACGTAAAATGGCTTATACTCCGCTGCTCCCTTTACCCTATGGCACCGAGTATCAATTCCAGCTCACTGGAGCAGTAGATCAATTCGCTAAGCCTGGCAACAAGACTGCCATGGAACCGTTCAAGGCATCTTTCCGTACCCGTGACCGAGCCTTTGCCTATGTGGGTGTTCAGGCAGAAGAAAAGGGGCGATTAATTTTCTATAATCTCACTCGCCAACAAAAAACTATCTTGACGCCTCCAGATTTGGTGGTTATGGACTTTAAGTTCTATCCTGATGGCAGCCGACTTCTTTTCTCTGCTGTTGATAGTCAGAATCAAGAACAGGACTTGCTCTCGGCCAAATTATATACTGTGACCACGGGCATATCTACTCGTGCCCCAGCTCAAGCTCCCGTATCCTCAGACTCTGATGGGTTAGTTGAGCAGGTTCTCGATAGCAAAGACTACCAGAATCTGAAGTTTGATTTGTCTGCTGATGGTAAAACGATTGTGGTGCAGCGGGTCAGTCGGAGTAATCCTTCGGAATTTGGGCTGTGGACCATACAACCTGGTACCAAACCGAGACCATTAGACCATGAACCAGGAGGAGATTTTATGATTACTCCTGATAGCAACGCAATCGCGATGGCTCAAGGTCAGGGAGTGGGCATTTTACCCTTGACACCAAATGCTCAACCCCTAGACTTTTTACCGAAGTTTGGCATGGTCATAAACTTTGCTAAGGATGGTTCAGCAGCAGTGATGGTGAAGTTTAATTCTGACTATACGCGATCGCTATTTTTAGTCAAAAACCAGGGCTCTGAGCAAGAGATACTGCGCACCACTGGTTCTGTCCATAGTTGTGAATTCTCGGCGCAAAACCAGATTCTCTATTGTCTGCTCAGCCAACTCATTGCTGGGGAAGAATTCAAAGAAGAACCTTTCCTAGCAGCGATTAACCTTAAACCTAATGAAAAGAATGAGTATACCTTAAAGCGCTTGATAGTTTTACCGGAGCAACAGGAAGTTCATATGAGTTTGTCCCCAGATGACTTAGGCATACTCTTTGATCAACTGGTTCCTGAACGGTCATCTGAGGAAGGTTTGATCACTGATGAAGGACAAATAATTGCCAATGCTAGACTGTGGCTATTACCTTTAGTGGATGATACATCGTCAGATACTCCAGTGAAGCTGGAAGCGGAACCACTCCTAACTGGATTTAATGCTCGTTGGCTACCTTGAAGGTTAGCAGGTTGAAGGTTAGCAGGTTGAAGGTTAGCTGGTTTAAGGTTAGTAGGTTGAAGGTTAGTAGGTTGAAGGTTAGCTGGTTGAAGGTTAGCTGGTTGAAGGTTAGCTGGTTGAAGGTTAGCTGGTTGAAGGTTAGCTGGTTGAAGGTTAGCTGGTTGAAGGTTGGCTAGTTGAAGGTTGGCTGGTTGAAGGTTGGCTGGTTGAAAGTTAGTAGGTTGAAGGTTAGCCGGTTGAAGGTTAGCCGGTTGAAGGTGTTTTTTTTGGAAGGGTGTTTGGTTGTTCGCGTAGCGTGGCCTTTTGGCCAAGGGTGAAGGTTGGTAAAATAACCGAGCAACCTGTAACCTGTAACCTGTAACCTGTAACCAAACAACCTTGAAACCTTCAAACCTTCAACCTGTAACCAAACAACCTGTAACCAAACAACCTTAAACCTAATAACCTTCAACCTTAAACCTTCAACCTTCAACCATCAAACCTTCAACCTTAAACCTAATAACCTTCAACCTTCAACCTTCAACCTTCAACCTTCAACCTTCAACCTAATAACCTTCAACCTAATAACCTGTAACTTGACATCAAAAGACTATGGAAATTAATCAGTGTCTTCATGTTGCTGTTTTAGTTTCTGATTTGGAAAAGGCAGAGCATTTTTACGGTAATATTTTGGGATTATCTAAAGTTAATCGAGAGCTGAGATTTCCTGGTGCTTGGTACCAAGTTGGTCAATTCCAAATTCACCTGATGGTTAATCCTAATGCTAAAGTTGACCTAAAAAATCCTGAAAAATGGGGTCGTAATCCCCACATTGCCTTTAGTGTAGTAAATTTAGATGAAGCGAAGGAATGTCTACACGCTCATGGTTACCCGATTCAATTGAGCTCATCTGGTCGTGCGGCATTGTTTACCCAAGATCCAGATTGTAATATTATTGAGCTTAGTGAGATTAATAAGATTAGCACTTAGGGTTTAACGTAGGGATGGGGAGAATAAATGAAAACCATTGCCTACCTGTACAGCAATCCTCTACTTGACCCGGTGCCTGACCCAGAAGTTTGGGGTTTGGAGGTGGATCAGGTCTATCTAGATTTGGGAGGACGCCAGCAGTGGCAGCAGTTAGTTGCGGATTGCCAAGCTCAAGCTCCTGATTACTTGCTAATTCGTCGTCTGGAAGAACTGGGAGAGTGTTTGGCTGAAATTAGCGATCGCATTAGCCAAATTGAAACCCTCGGTGTTTGCTTGATTGCCACAGAGCAATCTTACAATTCTGCTCAGCTAACGGATGCTACCAACTACACTACAATTCGCGCTAGCTTACTGAAACTAATACACGAAATCCAGCAGGAAGTCAACAGCCGCCGCCTTCGGCAAGGACATGCTCGTAATCGCCTCAAAGCCTTACCTCCACCAGGAAAAGCCCCCTATGGCTATCGGCGGGGCAAAGACCGCTATCTAATTGACCGCAGTACTGCACCGGTGGTTAAGGATTTTTTTGAACAGTTTCTGCTTTATGGTTCCTTGCGGGGTGCAGTACGGTATTTAGAGCAAAAATATGGTAAACGGATTTCCGTGACTACCGGGCGTCGTTGGCTAACAAATCCGGTTTATCGGGGAGACCTTGGCTATCAAAAAAATGGTGAGGTCATTTCCGATACCCATAGCGCCATTTTGAATCGCGAAGAAGCCGCACAGATTGACCGACTGCTCAGGCGCAACCGACAATTACCTCCTCGTACCGCCAGTGCTCCCCGTTCTTTGGCCGGGTTAGTGGTTTGTGAGGAATGCCAGTCGGGGATGACCGTTGTTAGTGTTACTCAATATCGTAAAAACAAACAATATCTCTACCTACGTCCGATTCATTGTCCTAAGCATCCAAAATGCCGTGCTATTAGTTATGAACAGGTTTTGGAGCAAACTATTCAACTGATATGTCAGGAATTACCCCGTGCTGTTGCTGCTATGAATGCTCCCAGCTTGGATGGGGTGAAGGAATCCCTTAAGGGGAAAATTACTCAAAAAAAGGATAATTTAGAGCAACTACCTCTGTTAACCTCTAGTGGGGTGCTTGATCAAGACACTGCTGATTTACGAGCATACAAACTACGCACAGAAATTTCCCAATTACAGGAGCAGCTAGCTGCTTTGCCGCCAGTGAATTTAAAAGCGATCGCTAAGACAGTATCCATTCCTCAATTCTGGATTGATTTATCAGAATCAGAGCGTCGGTTTTACTTTCGGGAGTTTATTCAAAAAATTGAAATCCTGCGTCAGGTAAAAGAATTGCAGCTGCAACTTGTGTTTATTTTTTAGGTAAGCTATCAGCTATCAGCTATCAGCTATCAGCTCTCAGCTCTCAGCTCTCAGCTCTCAGCTATCAGCTATCAGCTATCAGCTCTCAGCTCTCAGCTCTCAGCTCTCAGCTATCAGCTATCAGCTCTCAGCTCTCAGCTATCAGCTATCAGCTATCAGCTATCAGCTATCAGCCAAAGGCCATGCTTGGCCTTTGGCCACGCTGCGCGAACGCGAATGGCTGACGGCTGACCGCTGACCGCACCTCAAGTAGCCTGCGCATAGCGCATATGCTTACTTTTTTAGGGTTGATCTTTTAGCCTAATATTGTCTAGTTTTTAGACTATAATTTGCCCAGCAATGGTGCTACTTATAGCTGGCACATTCAAGATATCATCAGTTGTACGCACCGACACATTACTCTTAGTTTAAGTAACGCCGTTTGGCGAGGCATCCTGTAAAGTTATCCAAAGATTAATTACATTAGCTTTCACTAAGCTAGTCCTGCTCAGGAATTTTTGTAAAATTAAATACAGAAAATAGTTAAAGTTTACCCATTGTCTGGGAAGATTTTGGCTCGAAGCAGTCTCAGCTAGGGTAGACGGGAATTTTTTTATCTTGATGACGAACTATGAAACTTTTAGAACCGCAGACCCAAA
>NZ_JAAHHE010000689.1:0-2255 GCF_010692525.1 Moorena sp. SIO3B2 | reverse complement strand
GTAGGGACACCCACGCAATTGCCATAGTGACTGATTCCTGCTACTACCCCATTAAACAATCGTCTAGTGTTGGCATTATCCAAACTCCCAAAGCGCAGAGAGTTTAAGACCGCAATCGGGCGAGCTCCCATGGTAAAAATATCCCGTAGAATCCCCCCTACTCCGGTAGCAGCTCCTTGAAACGGTTCTACCGCTGAGGGGTGATTGTGGGATTCGATTTTAAAGGCCAGTTGTAGCCCATCACCTAAGTCTACAACACCAGCATTTTCCCCAGGACCGACTAGAATACGTTTGCCTTCTGTGGGAAATTGCTTGAGTAGAGGACGGGAGTTCTTGTAGCAGCAATGTTCCGACCACATCACACCGAACATTCCCAGTTCAGCTTTATTGGGATGACGCCCTAGGCGCTGGACAATTTCTTCATATTCAGAAGGGGTTAACCCTTCAGCAGCAATCTCTTCTGGGGAAAAGGAGGTAGAGGAATTAGTGGGCATATGACTCTGGCACAAAGGGCACAGAGATAATTTTATAGAGTTATTGCTATCAATAGCTAGACTTCTTCGACTCCTTTGGATGTTTGCGTTCGCGAAGCGGTTCCAAAGGAACATCGCAAACATCCAAAGGAACATCGCGTAGGGTGACCACAGGTCAATCCCCTATTTTAAGCTGACTTCTGACTTCTGACTTCTGACTTCTGACTGCTGACTTCTGACTTCTGACTTCTGCTATACCTTGCCAATTCCTTAGCCACAATAAAATCACCCACGTGGGTAATGTCCCGGATATATTCCCCGTATTACTCTTGAAGCATAGCTGTCACTTACAACATTGATTACCCCTAAAACTGCAGCTGTATCAATCTATCCATTAATGTATCCATTGGAGGCAAATCCATTATGTCTAGGAATTTCGATCATATAGCCTACTCTGTATCCACCCTAGTTTATCAATACAATTGCTATAGCCCAGACACAATCGAATACGTTTTATTTAATCAAGGACTCCTAGCCGGTCTCGAAAGACAAACCGAAGCTAGCGACAGTCCAGTTTACCTAGAAGGGTATCAGATCGGACAGAGCTATTAAATTAGGATCCACTTTTGACACTCCCCGGCGTAAACGCGCGGGGATTCAAAGCGAGGAGTTACCCAAAAGGGCATTGCTCGTAACAACCACATCGACTTCCCGTACCGTAGTACCAAGAAATCGGCAGTCCACTTGGCGGTGCCAATTGCCTCTACTCTCTCCGACAAGATATTGTCATTGAGTCTACTTTTAAAGTGTTTGATTCCCGTGACTTTAAAGACTATTTGCTTATAGAGGGCTGGGATTGGAGTCTTTAACCGGGTCTCCATTTCGGTGAACCACCTTTTAACCAAAGGGTCCCACTACCAGGAATCTCACCTTTTCTTTTTAGGTCATTGCGTCGTTTCTATCTTAGCACAAAGCCGTCCTAGAAGGACGGGGTTTCAGACCCATCTTCTTTGATGACCCTGCGCCCACTGGGGGGAGTGCGCAGAGCAAGTGGCGTGGTTGCTCCCAGTCAATCCTCGATCAGACTGCGAATTTCTCTGACTTGTTCGATATACTCCCCATCATTCCAAACCGGTACAACTCCCTGGTAAGAAATCGGTTCAACTAAATCAATCCATGAGCGACAGCCTCCGTACTCTTGGTGGTAGGGAGTGATCACAGGCTCAGGTAACTGATAAGTACGCAACAGCAATACATATAAAGGTTGACGTGGCTTCCACTTCAAACGCTCACTGGCAAATTGTTCATTCCAAATATGATAGGGTAGCAGAGCAGCAATAGTAGATTGCTCCGTTACCGGCAAAATATCAGTAATAGACGCCCAGCTACCAATCCGAACAGTTTCCGGGTGCCAACCTGAGGGCACAGGTTTCACTTGTTCAGCATAGTCAGGTTTAAGCAAATTAGGCTTTTGATGCTCATAGGTAGGGTAGAGTAAAACCTGGTGGTGAGCCACGCTGAAGCAGTTGCCCTGTTCACGAATACCCCCTTTGCGCAACAGCATAATCGTTTTGCCCGCTTCTAAGGCATCAACCGCAACACCCCATTCTTTCAGGGCATGGGTAGTACTTGAAAGCATAAGTTTAGTAATCGGATTTTTCCAACAACAATAAGAGGTTTGCGTTTTCCTAGGATAGAATGCCAAGATTACTCTCAGTAGGGAATCGGGAATCGGAACCCACCCCTAAGGGGTTAGGGGTGGGTTCCGATTCCCGATTCCCT
>NZ_JAAHHE010000688.1:0-2257 GCF_010692525.1 Moorena sp. SIO3B2 | reverse complement strand
TATAAACCTCAGACTCCGGTAACTGTTGCTTCCACAAGCCAATAATTGGAGCAGTGGGACATTGACTACGGACAGCTGCCACATGGTCAGGTGTATCAATACGCACACCCGATGCCCCCTGATTCATCGAAGCCTGTGCCATGGCGGCAATCACTAGGGGGTGGTGCAGGGGTGAGTCAGGGGGTGCCTGACAAGACACAATTAGACTATGACGAATTGAATGGAGAGAATTAGCTGCCATGTTGTTGGTGGTTACAGTAAGTGATTATCGATATATAGAGGTTCCACAGCATTTATAAAATAGGTGAGGTACAGAAGTTTTGGATTTTAGGGAATAGGGAATAGGGAATAGGGAATAGGGAATAGGGAATAGGGAATATAAAAAAAATTATGTTTACCTCATAAATATAATAACCATTATCTATTAATTGGTTTAAGCACTGTGGTTATTGTCTTATATGATGTCGATGATAATTACCCTTAATAAAAATCTCTCCATCTCCCTATCTACCTATCTCCCCATCTCCCCATCTCCCCATCTCCCCATCTCCCCATCTCCCCATCTCCCCATCTCCCCGCGCCACCGCCCCTTCCGGTGTTCCGGTTTGTGGTTGTGTGTGTTTTGTTTCTGGGGGGGCGACAAGCGGCCTGTAACCCTTGATATATATTAAATTGAGCGAATTATGGTAAAAAAAGATAGGTCATAAATTGTCAATACGACCTACCAATCGAGAATGATACAAGAATTATATCAAAAACATCTAAAAAATCTACTTTCCGAATCTCAATTATTGTTTTTTTACCTTGTAGTAATTATTGTACAAGATATCAAAAATGTTAAACTCGAAAAAATGGCTGAATCTTTACCTTTGCCTATTAAATGTAACTCAAGGCGTAAAAAGTTACAGAGATTTTTGTCATTACCAATATTTAAAGTCAAAAAACTGTGGTTTCCAATTATTAGAGAATGGGTCTATCAAACATTTGATAAACAGGAAACAATTTATTTAGCTATCGATAGAACTAATTGGAATAACAAGAATTTATTGATGGTTAGCTTAATTTATAAAAACCGAGCACTTCCCGTTTATTTTGAACTTCTATCAAAATTTGGCTCAAGTAACTTTTCGGAGCAGAAACAACTAGTTTCAAATATCATAGGGCTATTTGATGACTATAAAGTTGTAATTTTAGGAGACCGAGAATTTTGTTCAGTAAAATTGGCTGAATGGCTCGAAAAACAAGGCTTTAACTTTTGTTTAAGACTTAAAAAATCTGAGCAAATTGAATTAAAAAATCAGGGGTGGATCTCCTTAGAAAACTCTGGGTTAAAACCAGGAATTTCATTATTTTTTGAAAAGGTTAAAGTCACAAAAACTCAACAAATATCAGGATTTAGTGTCGCTTGTAAATGGAAAAAAAGTTATCGAAAATCCGTGACCAAAGAAGGTTGGTTTATTTTAACAAATATGAACGAAGCCTCTGAGGCAATCTCCGCTTATAAAAAACGTTTTAATATTGAACAAATGTTTCGAGATTATAAAAGTGGTGGATATAATATGGAAGGCAGCAATGTAGTCGGAAAACGTTTTATATCTTTAGTTATCATCATGTCTTTTGCTTATTTTATTGCCACAATCAAAGGAGAAATAATTAATAAAAAAGGAGTTCAGAACTATGTTACTAGAGTCAAAAACTATGGGCGATTAACTAAAATGCATAGCAGTTTTTATATTGGAATGTATGCTCACAAATGGATTAATTTTATGGATAAATGTTGGGAATTAGTTTATGCTTTGATGCGTTTAAGTCGTCATAAGCTCGATAATTATTTACGAGGTATGAGAGCTATGAAGCTTATACAGTCTACTTTTTAGCTCTCATGTCGCCCCCCCAGGTTTTGTTTTGACTTTATCGCTTTTTTTGATCAGGTCACTTGAAGGGGATTTTTATCAGCTCATTGAGTCTAATTTGAGGCTGATTTTTAGTATTTATACCAGTTATAGCTGATTAATCAAGCTTTGTTCCCCAAGCATATCCACCAGTTTTTATTTAATAAACTGGCGCAATTCCTCATCCCAAAGAGGTAGAATTGCTTTACTCATCAATGGCTACTTTAAATTTTCGGCTTTTGTCAACCCCTCTACCTAAATCCTTACACTATATTTATCTACAATCAAGATTTATTGGCTTGACAAGATATTGATTTATTGTGCGTCTCTATCCAGATAATCTTTAATTAAAGAATTAAAGATTC
>NZ_JAAHHE010000687.1:0-2258 GCF_010692525.1 Moorena sp. SIO3B2 | reverse complement strand
GATCGCGCATTCATTCCTTGATTCAGCAACGCCAAAAATCCTGTGTACCTAATAAGTATTTAAAACGCTATATTTTAAAATTAAATTACCAAATTTATGGCTATGATTATTGACATTTATCAATTTTATCTAAAGCAATCTTGGCTTTCAAAAGAACTCTCCAATAAGCTAAATTACTAGTCCATGCTGTTCGAGGTAACAAGGTGGGAAGAGATTCTCCTGGAGTCTGGGAGTTATCAATGGATGGTTCTAATGAGTTAGTTTGATCCTGCATAGTGGTATAGATTTTTTATAGATTTAACATAGAATTGAACTAAAAAGTGAGTAGGGAACAGGGAACATGGAACAGATAAAAATAATAATATTTGATTCTTTCAGTACTGAAATTTATTGTTATTATTTCAGATATTAAGTTGTTTTTTATAGTGCAAGAGCTTAGTTAAATTGAGATATTACCGACAACTGCGGCCAAGTCTATAGCGTTTCTCATAGTAATGAGGTACACAGGATTTATTCCCTATTCCCGACTCCCGACTCCCGACTCCCGACTCCCGACTCCCGACTCCCGACTCCCGACTCCCGACTCCCTGCTCCCTGCTCCGTAAAAAATCCCCTGACCATTGAATGCGATCAGCACTAAAGTGGAGGGGATCATTGTTTGGCCAAGGAGTGTTTATTGGCTCTTCAATAATTTCAAATTCACCGTTATCAAAGGGAAGTCCTTGGGCTTTTACTTTAGGCACAACTCGCTCTCGAATTCCTTGAGATGCTTGGGTTAAGGCCCGATGGTGACAGTAAGGATTATTCCCTCTGCGGTCAAAGAACACATGAGCGGTCCAAGAGCAACCACCGCGACATAGTTCAGCAAATTCGCAAGTCTTGCAGAAACCCCACAGATGGGATGTCCCTTTGGGAGTATCGGCTCCTAGATTAAACCGCAATTCTTCAGTTTCTTCAATGATTGTCCCCAGGGAGTGGTCTCGAATATTACCTCCGGTGTAAGCTGAAGTCGGTAAGGACGGGCAACCTTTGATAGCACCATCGGCTTCAATACCCAAGGTAGAGAGTCCAGCTTGACATCCCTGCCAAAATGTCCAGGGATTGCTATCTCCTCGCCCTCGCAGTAGTCGCTCGTAAGGACCGTAATAGCCTACATTATTTCCGGCCTGTACTTTCACACCTTCGCTATAAGCCCGCTCAACTACACGAGCAATCATGGGATATAAATCCAGCAGTTCATAGGGTTGGAGCAGAATGTCGTAATTGTCAGCAGCATTGCCCATGGGTACAGTTAACTGAATCTGCCAGGCGAAGATTCCTGCATCCCTAAGCAGCTGATAGATCTGGGGAAATTCTGGTGCGCTGAGGCGATTGATTTGAGTATTGCAGCCGAAAGGAATACCGACTTCTTTGAGATGACTCATGGTCTTAAATGCCCATTGCCAAGAACCCTTTCTCCCCCGTAGGCGGTCGTGGGTTGCTTCTAAGCCATCCACAGAAACGGAAACTACCCGAATTCCAGCTTCTTTCATCCGGCGGGCTGTCTCTAAACTAATCCCAAAGCCACCAGTGGTCATACCACAAACCATTCCTGCCTCGGTAATGGCTTTGGCAATCTCTAGCCAGTCCGGACGTAAAAAGGCTTCACCCCCAATTAAGGTGACTTCTGTAATCCCAACTTCGGCCATCTGTCTGACCAGATCCAGAGCTTCTGCTGTAGACAGTTCTTTTTCCCGTGTATGACCAGCACGAGAACCACAGTGCTGACAAGCTAGGTTGCATTTAAGAGTAATTTCCCAAACCGCATAACTAATTCGGCGATAAGTCATAACTAAGCACGTTTGTATCTCGGTTGTAAACAGACCAATTGCAGGAAAAGGCAAAAGGCAAGAGGCAAGAGGCAAGAGGGGTAAGAGTGTGGGAAGTTTGGGGAGATGGGGAGATAGGGAGATGGGGAGATGGGGAGATGGGGAGATAGGAAATATTTTTATAGCGTTTATCTTACTGACGAGGTAAAGTAAATTTTCGTCTTACCCCGACACCCGACACCCGACACCCGACACCCGACACCCGACACCCGACACCCGACACCCGACACCCGACACCCGACACCCGACACCCGATTCCCGATTCCCGACTCCGTAGACTATGAAATATTGTCTGTGTTCGCGTCTTTTGAAATGTAACCAATTTGATCAGGAGGTATGGAAGCGCCATACAATGCGATCGCTTGAGGAGGTTTCGGTCCAGGCTCGATG
>NZ_JAAHHE010000686.1:0-2270 GCF_010692525.1 Moorena sp. SIO3B2 | reverse complement strand
AGGAACCCTTGCCCAATGACGATCCTTTTTGGTCTCATCCGCGCATTATAGTAACTCCCCATATTGCTGCTGTGGGTAACCCTAAGGAGCTAGCCGCTCGCATTGTGGATACAATCGATTGCAGTCGTGAGGGAAGACCATTGGAGAATGCAATTGATCGCAACCGGGGCTACTAAGTCTTAATTGCGTGTTGGCTCAATAGTGCTTAAGTATATGCCAAAGAAATAGTCTTTGACGATCCACTAAATCCACCTTGATTTTAAAACAAAGGAGCTATCTTATGGAAGCAACACAACCTACCCAGCCCGAGAGGGCTTTCAAATACTTTGATTTGTATGGCTCAATGCGATCGCACAAAATCATGTTAGAAGATAGCGCGAGGATGGAAGCCTATCACTCAGCTATATTCAAGAACAAGTCGGAAATGATCGCGGACAAGGTCGTCCTTGATGTCGGTACTGGAACAGGTGTATTAGCTGTTTGGGCCGCTAAAGCTGGTGCAAAACGTGTTTACGCCGTGGACGCTAGTAATGCTGCTAAACTTGCTAGACGGTTAGTTCAGTCGTCAAATGTGTCAGATGTCGTGACAATTCTCAACTCAAAAGTAGAGGAGGTGGAAATACCCGAACCCGTAGATGTAATTGTCAGCGAATGGATGGGCTGCTTTTTGCTCAAAGAATCGATGTTTGATAGCGTGGCATATGCTCGCGACAAATGGCTAAAACCAGGTGGATTGATGTTGCCTTCCCGTGCCACAATTATCCTTGGACTGTATGCACCAGATAACGATCGCGATCGCACCGATTTTGTCAGATTCAAGCTGGAAAAAGAGATAGCAGAGTGGAACGAAACGGTTACTAATCTTCAGAGTCTTGATGTGGACTATTCCATTTTCACTTCGGAGGTGGTTCAGGATTTGTCAGACTACTTTTTGACAAATAAGTACCTGGACAAAAATAAACATTACTGTATTAACTTGTGTAAAGTGGCCAAAAGTCCCTCTGCTCCCTGCTCCCTGCTCCCTGCTCCCTATGTAAAGAGTTAATTTTAGTTTTGTCCGACTACTTAGTATGCGCGTCAACTACTTGTCCCCAGACAATCTCGCCTCAGCACCACAGAAAGTGCTTGAGTTTGACTGTGCCACAGTCGATGCGACCGCACTCCTCCAGTTCAGCCAGGATTTTGAGTACACTATCAGCAAACACGCTGAAATTAAAGGGTTTCTTGGCTGGTTCACCACAGATTTTCCCAACGGAGTCGTTCTCGATACTGGGCCTGGACCAACTTACAGCCACTGGGGTCAGCAACTATACCCCCTCAAAGAGAGCTTAAAAGTTGCACCGGGCGATCGGGTAGTGGGAACAATTACTGTTAGCCGAGATCCGGATGAGCCGAGATTTAACATAATTGAGTTAAAGTACCAAGTTAATACAGGTCTAGAACAGACTGCTCTGTTCAACGTGGGCCATGTACAACATCTGGATGAAGGATCAAAAAATGTATTCGGCTGACCACTGAATGTTAAGTAGGTGGAATAGCATTAACATAAGAATAATTGAATATTTTCTGATCTACTGTCACTATAGAACAATTAGATAATCTCGCCGTTGCGACAATTATTCTATCTGCCGGGTCTTTGTGAAAATCACCTGGTAGTGATTGAGCATCAACTGCGATCGCAGGAGTGATAGAAAAAAGAATAACTCCTTCTTGTGCTAGGGCAATTTCAAACCATTCTTGAATAGATACCGGAAGAATTATCCTGCCTGCACGCTTCTAGTCTTGCTATCTCAATAAGACTTATCGTACAAACTCCTAATCCATTTGGTCTCTCATTCTCAATGACCTCACGGTGGTAACTGGTCAGTTTAGGATCGTTATGATTCCACCAAACAAAAATATGAGTGTCCAGAACAATCATAAAACTTCTCGATCGCTATTCTCCATATCCCAGTCTTCTAGAGGGATAGCTGGCTCTTCAGGATCAGCATAGTATGCGTAGGGCTGCTTGTTTGCCAATGGTAAGATAGGATATTCCTTGTCTTGATGCAAAGCGCGAGTGGGGGAAACCACGGCAGTCGCTCATGGGGGAGACCACGGCAGTCGCTCATGGGGGAAACCACGGCAGTCGCTCATGGGGGAGACCACGGCAGTCGCTCATGGGGGAAACCACGGCAGTCGCTCATGGGGGAAACCACGGCAGTCGCTCATGGGGGAAACCACGGCAGTCGCTCATGGGGGAAACCACGGCAGTCGCTCATGGGGGAAAC
>NZ_JAAHHE010000685.1:0-2272 GCF_010692525.1 Moorena sp. SIO3B2 | reverse complement strand
TTGGGTAATATCCATAGTTGTATGTACTACACAAGCTGTACTACACAGACAGAATTCGGCGGGGGCGATTCAGCAAAGCCGACTTGTTCACAGCTTAGAAGGCTGGTGTGACTGCCTCTGCACTACGTTCCATTATAATACAATTATATTACAGAAGTAGATTAGATGTTGATAAATACCACAAAGTTAGCAGAAGGGCAAGATATGGGAGTATAGGAGTTTCTAAGTCAGTCAATCAGGATTCACCCACAGGAAACATTTATAGCACTACCCATTCAGATGTTTGACATTTCTAAACTCCGAAACCTAGTCCTAGCTGACTTCTGACTTTTGACTTCTGACTTCTGACGCTAAGCGTAGCGCTATACCAACCGAGCCAGAGTTCCCTCCATGATAGCCGTGCTTTGACCAGAGACAGTAAATACCAAAGCTTCCCGATAGACTCGCTGGGCAGCATGGTGTTTGTAGTTAGCAGCACCACTAGACACAGTCACCCCTGCTTGAGCACATCTTCCTGCTAAGTTAATTGCCCAAGTCCTCAGTTGTAGCCGTTGTTGAAAAGTCTGAGAATTTGCTTGTGCTGCTTGGATCATAGCTGTCTGGCAGCGAGTGAATTCCCCGTGGAGGGATTCAAAAGTATTGTATAGAAAATCCAGTTGCTTGGTTTTGGCAGCCGCTTCTACAATGTCCAGTCCAGCTTGGGCACATCCTAGGGCCAAAAAACCAGCAGACAAAAGTTTCTTCTGGTCATTTTCGTGAATTGCACCTGCTTTAGCAATCGAGACCACACGTTCTTCAGGTAAGAACCAATCGGTAAGGGTAGCACTAACCGTATTGGTGGATTCCATCGCCGCCAGTGCCATGGGTTTGCTAAAGGTAATAGTACCACCTGCATCTTGGCAAGTTGGAGTAAATGGCACCATACCGTAAACTTCTCGACCATCAGGCAATACTGCACCGATGATAAACTCTTGAAAGAAGCTAAACCCAGTAACCCAAGGCACTTTTCCATTGATCTGATATCCACCATCTACCGGAATAGCTTTGACCGGTGGGTTACCTGTTCGTCGCACTTGGGAAAAGCCGATACCAACTAGCATTTGACCCTTAGCTAATTTGGGAAGATACTGCTGCTTCAACGATTCATTCTCAGAGTAAGCGATCATTGCTCCAGCACTCTGGTGTTGCATTTGCAAGAATGCCAAAGCACCGGAATACCGTGCTAACAGTTGCTGGAAGTAGCCAAAGGTTGTGCTACTTACTTCTAGACCTCCCCAGGATTTCGGAATCCTTAGCCCTAGCAAAGTGCGAACGCTCATTCCCTTGAGAGCCTCTCGTAACACCTCAGGAGCACTATCAATTTCTGAAGCCAAGGGAGCAACGGATTCCCTGAGATAAGACTCCGCTGTCTCTAATAGGGTTTGGTGCTCATTATCGGGATACCGTTTGATCACCTGCATCAACCTTTCTAGTTACTCTGATCTACTACATTAATACTGCCACTGTGATTGTAAGCTATCAGCTATCAGCTATCAGTTATCAGTTATAGCAACCGAAGTATAGTTTAGGACAGAGTATTTTGGTTGAAAGGGACTTCGGAGCAGGGACTTCGGAGCAGGGAGCAGAAATATGTCTTAAGCTTTACTTCGACTGCTATATCAGTTATCAGTTATCAGTTATCAGCTTTTGAAGAAAACAGGTAAGCATTCGTTTAATCTGAGTTAAGTCTGCTGACAGCTGACGGCACCTCAAGTAGCACCATCTGTAGCGCATATGCTTACCTGTGATTTATAGCATTGCGTAATTCAGTGAGCTACTTTCACCAAAAAAAGCGATCGCGTAGGGTCGGCAAAGCCGAATCGCAGCTGTGAATACCAACTAAAAAGCAACTAAAAAACCGTTTCTTCCACGTTGTGGATCAAGACAATGAACAAAAGTTTATTTAAAAATATCTTCTTATCCAAAACTACTTCTTCCCTCCCCACACTCCCCACACTCCCCACACTCCCTACACTCCCCACACTCCCTATACACCCTATCTGCTCTATAAATTCCACACACCCCACACTTCCCACACTCCCCACACTCCTCCCTCTTCAAGCAGTTGCGCTGGCGCTATCTTGTCTATTAATCCTCACAGGTTGTCATCCGAACCAGTTTAAGACTCAAGCAGCTCAGGTCTCTCAACTAGTGTTAGCTACTCCTAGTGACCCAGCTACCTTTAACGCTATTGTTAATACCTCTCCCTTCGGTGTATTTGGTTACCTCTACG
>NZ_JAAHHE010000684.1:0-2274 GCF_010692525.1 Moorena sp. SIO3B2 | reverse complement strand
CCAGTAGTAGCACTGCCATATTCATGTCCATTCGCAGTCAACTCAAGCTTAAGTCCGAAGTGTGAAGGGAGTGCGTTCGCGTAGCGTAGCCCTTTGGGCTAATCGCCTTTGGCGCGGCTGAGGCCTTTGGCCACGCTTCGCGAACGCCGATCGCAGATCCCAGAATTGACCTTTTCAAGGAACTCGGTTATCCTTAGCACTCCTTCGGACACATCTTGAGGGCTTTTAGTAAAGTTGACGCGCAAAAAACCGGGGTCGGTTTCAGCAAAATCCGTTCCCGGAGCAGTGGCAAGTGCATAGTCTTTGGCTAATATCGATGCTGCTTTCATGGAGTCCATACCTTCAGGCAGCAGTATGATACCATAAAACCCCGCCTGGGAATTTCTGATTACAGGGACAGAGTAGCGATCGCAAGCCGCTAAGAACACCTTGTGGCTGCGACCCAGGTAGCTTCGATGAGCCTTTAGCAGCAGCCGGGATCTCTCTAGCAGTCGTTCTGTTAACAGCTGTCCGGGAAGATTCGGGCAAATATTCAACAATACTTTCATACTCTCGGCAGCTTCAGCTAAGCTTGATGGTACAATCACAAAACCGATACGCAATCCCGGAACGGCAAAAGACTTGGCAAATCCATTGACAATGAAATGTTCCCCAGGCAGTTGCGTCCCACTGGGAGCAAAATCCCCCGCGAAAGTCATTAACTGGTAAACTTCGTCGAAAATTACTGGAATGCCGAATGAAGCAATTTCTGCTAGCATTTCCCGACTAGCTATATTTCCGTGGGGATTTCCCGGAGAGTTGACGATTATAGCAGCGGTTTTGGCAGTTATCAAATTCCGCAGTCGGTGGGGTGAGAGGTTAAACTCTGCATCCAGGGGTGCCGATATCGGAATGCCACCAAACATCTTCACGATTCGCGGATAGGCCGCATATCCGACGGCTGGTATAATGACTTCGCTACCTCGGCGCACCAACAGCCCCAATGCTAAGACTAATGCACCAGTCGCCCCATCAGTTATCAATATCTGTGCCGCTGGGATATCTATACCTAAGGTCGAGGCGTAAAAGCTGCTAATTTTTTTCCGCAGTGACATCTGTCCGCTAATATCCCCGTAACCTAGTACTTTTTCTACTTCAGGAGCCTGTAAAGTCAGGTCAACGTATTCTTGAATTGGGAAGTCCGATTGACCAAAAGCTAGAGAAATCGGTCGCCAGTGGGATTGGTTTCGAGCTAACAGAGTCGAAATCTTGTCAATTCCCATGGGCCGAAATGTTAGTATTGGGGTTGGCATTGATGAAACTTGGGATCGCTTTAGTACTCCTTTAAATTACCAGTTAGTTGTTCAAATCAATTGCGAATAATTGTTTCAGAGTTATTACTAATTAGTAAACCTTGATGTTTTCCATTTTTATCAAATGGAGTGAAGGAGGCAGGATTCCCCGTATTTTTTTGTGTATTTGAATATGGCCTAATTTTTCCTAGGGTAAGTTGGGTGGGAGTATGTCACTATAAGAAGAATCGAGTCGATCGAGCAAACGGCGATTAGCTTCCCATACGAGTTGGAATTCTCGGTTGTTCTGGAGGAATGGACCCTCGAACTGCTTTGCTGTATGTTCGCAAATCTCAGGTGGTGGTATTATCGGCTTGGCGTTACTACTTAATACATTAACCTGAATCTCGCACGCCTTATTCAGGTAGTACATATAGAAGAATGCTTCCGCTACTGTTTCACCTACAGTTAAAAGACCATGGTTACGGAGGATTAAACATTTCTTGTCTCCCAGAGATGCCACCAGCCTTTCTCGCTCATCCAGGTTAAGTGAGATGCCCTCATAATCATGGTAGGCAACCCGATTATAAAATTCCATCGAAATTTGGTTAAGGGGCAACAAACCCTCTTCCATCGCAGCAACAGCCATGCCACTAACAGTATGGGTGTGGATGATTGCATGGGCATTAGGGCAACCTAAATGAATAGCACTGTGTATAGTAAATCCGGCTGGATTTACTTCCGCGTCTGCCTGGTCAATTTTGTTGCCATTAGCATCCACTGGAACCAAATTTGATGCACATATTTCGTCAAACATCATACCATACGGATTAATGAGGAATATTGGTGGCTCCTCTTTAATCCGCACGGAAATATGGGTGTATATCATGTCTGTCATCCCATAATAGTTAATCAAGCGGTAAGCAGCAGCAAGATCTACACGTAACTGTCGTTCTTCTTGGGAATAAAAGGTAGTTATGGAATTATTTATATTAGAGTTTTT
>NZ_JAAHHE010000683.1:0-2275 GCF_010692525.1 Moorena sp. SIO3B2 | reverse complement strand
ATTCTACATTCTTAATTCTTAATTCTACATTCTTAATTCTTAATTCTACATTCTTAATTCTTAATTCTACATTCTTAATTCAATAAGACTGACCCAAACTAATCTGATGTTCACCGGAATAGATTAGGAATCGGTTGCTTTGTTCCTCAGGTATCTCGCCTAGGTCAATGGAGAGATAGTTAACATAATTCACACCTGGGACGGATTCGATTAACCGATACAGGTCTGATTTATGGGGTTGACGACCAAAAGGCCAGCCTTGACCATCCACGCCACCAGTCAGGGGATGTAAAAAGTGGTTCAGGGCATCGTTGACCCCAATTACAACTTCTTCGGCAAGGTCTAAGGAGAGGGGTACAACCTCAGCTGTGACTGTAACTTCTACCCAATAGGGTCCCGTCACTCGCAGGTCTAGGGTGGGGGCACAGCGAGCCAGGATGTATTCTTCTACTAAGTCGAGCAAACCAAGACTGGGAGTAGGTTGCCGTGCTGAAGAATCCGGTAGAATAATCAGTTCCACTTGACCGACATCGTCTCTGTCTAGATAAGGGCTATTGTCAGCATGGTCACTTGTGGTCTTGGGGGGTAGGTTGAAATTTCCTGTCAGAGAACCATCAGGGTACTCGATGGTGACATCACCGCTAACGTTAACATCGCCCAAGTTGACCATAGTCACGTACCATTCGCTTCCAAGACTGAATTGGCTGGGTGTGACTGGGTAACTCAGTTCGCGTCCGCTAGCTTCCTCGGTAAAGATTTTTTCCTCATAGGCTATGGTCTGTCCTGGACCATTAATCTTGACCTGTAGCTGATAGCTGGTTGGGGGATTATTACCCTGGGACCATAAACTGACCGTGATCGTCCCTGATTGCTCCAACGGCAGGTAGTAGTTTGGCAACCACTGTAAGTCTTTTGGGTTAAATTCAGGAGTAATTGCCCATGCCCTAGCTACATCGGTAGATGCTTGGTAGACCAAATCCTCAATGTCTTCGGCAGTTACAGCTTTGTACCGATGGCGCAATGTCTTCGGCCCTTGTTCCTTAACCCACTCTAGAGACTCCTGCTCGGCTCCACCACTAGCAGCTTCTAGGTTAGTGACACTATCTACATAAGGCACTGTGGTCTTGAGTTCGGTGATAGTCTCAGCTGCTTTATTACCCTGTTTACCACCACCAGTGCGGTAGTAAACCATACGGATATTGTTGCTACCTAGGGGTGGTATCCTTCCCTGTTGGTTGTTGCCAAAGCTTACTTCTCCCGTCAGGTGATTGAGAACATAGTGACGGTCTTCCGGTCCGGAACCATAGAAATCTGATACTTCTTGCCAAACTAACCACACCTCCTCTTGTAGATCCGTTTCTTCCTCTTCCTGGACCTCTAGTTGTTGACCGTCTAACACAGGAAATTGGAGGGTGGAGAAGGTCTGATTGGGATTCCCATTACTCGAACCAAGGATTTCATTCTCAATGGTGGTTGCCTGGGTTGCCCAAGTTGTATTCAGCAGCAACCGCCGTAGTCGGGGTGGCACTCTAAAATCACCCCCTTGCCAGCGAATTCGCAGCCAATATAATTCTTTACCAAATTCTG
Organism: Moorena sp. SIO3B2; assembly: GCF_010692525.1. Lineage (NCBI taxonomy): Bacteria > Bacillati > Cyanobacteriota > Cyanophyceae > Coleofasciculales > Coleofasciculaceae > Moorena > Moorena sp. SIO3B2. The sequence continues at coordinate 688 of NZ_JAAHHE010000683.1, read as the reverse complement.
ATTGCTTTGTCAAGTCAGTTGGTCCAATAAACTGGACTAAACCCGGTTGACTCATGGCAGCGGTTTCATCAGCTTCCACGCCTAAACGCATCCAACGGTCAGGACTGGTATATTCAGGGCTGGAATATTCTCCTACTACCACTGCTGGCTGAGTTATGGTAGGACTTGTGGCCAATTCCCCTGGTGCTGGGGGTTCTACCTGGGCATAGATAGTGGTGGAGCGGTTGGCGAAGGGGGCGTCAAAGCCTAGGTAAAGGGTGGGTCTCAGGTCTTGAGTGGGAGTAAAAGCCTCAAAGGGGGAGCCATCTTGGTTAGCTTGAGTGGTGCAATCTACATAAGTGAAATCATTGTAGGTCAAGCAAGCTGAGAGAGGGGAATCACCTGAGTTGTAGCTATAGCTTAGGGTGAGGGATTTTAGCACTGGTGGAGCTAAAGCTGAGGCTGGTAGGAGTACCACACTCGTTTCCACTGGATGAGATTGAGTGAGGTTGCTCGTCAGGGTGAGGGTATTCTCGTTGAAATTGATACTAGCAATCTCCAAGTCTTCCTGCTTGTCAGTACCTGGATCAATCCGAATGCGATCGCTAGGCAAAAAACCTCTGACACTATCTACCTTGATGGTGTTGATACCACTGCTGACCTCTTGTTCAAAAAGTTCCACCGTTGCTCCACTGGCATGGTCGGAATA
>NZ_JAAHHE010000682.1:0-2278 GCF_010692525.1 Moorena sp. SIO3B2 | reverse complement strand
CCTCCGCTTCAGAACCGTACGTGCGACTTTCATCGCATACGGCTCCTAGATATCCTCTCCTTTCGGAGTGCTCCAGTGTATCTGTTGGTGGCAGCTCTGGTGGACTGCTAATAGGTTCTTTTTCTTCCAATTGTCGTGGTTTCCATCAATGTGGTGGAGATGTACAGTTTGGTCTTCTTTGAACCTCAATCCACAGTGTCCACAGGAATGGTTTTGCTTTTTCAAGGCATCTGAAGTAGCTCCGGAGTATAGTTGTGAATTGCGATTACTCCAGTAGACCAGGTCTCCGTCATATGGTGACTTGGTTCCCTTAACATTAACGTGCTGGTTTTGTTTATACCCTACCTTCGGGAATGCTTTATTGCATAGTTTAGTAGCTCTATACCGACTTACTTTTTTTTCCTTTCGGAACTTTCGGTGGGCAGTTTTACTAATAAACCATAATGTATCCCGAGAGTTGCTCATATCGCAACTGCTGTGGTAGTTTCTCCAACCTCGTACTATCGGGGCTAACTTCTTAGCTTTTAATTCAGCACCATAGTTCGAGCTATTGATTATGGCTTTTACTTTGTCACGGAGTTTAGCGAAGTTTTCCGCTGAGGGAATGCTTCGGAATTTTCCGTTTTGCTGGACGCGGAATTTCCACCCCAGAAAGTCAAATCCATCTGTCGTTTTGGTGAGCTTAGTCTTTTCTTCATTGATTTCCATCCCACGCTCTGCTAAGAAGTTTTTGATTTTATTCATTATCTTCTCAGCATTATCTTTTGGCTTTAGGATTATTACCATATCGTCCGCATAACGCAGACTAGTGTGTATTTCTTCTATTCCGTTAAGTGCTATATTTGCTAGCAAAGGGCTGACTACACCTCCCTGTGGGGTGCCTTGCTCCGGGAATCCTGGATTTATTCCAGCTTTAAGACAGCGGAATATTCCCAATTTGATAGATGCTGGAGCTATGAGTCTCTTCATAATTGAGGAGTGTGATATACGGTCGTTCGCGAAGCGTGGCCTACGGCCAAAGCACTTTTTAATGTCTAATTCGATGACCCTTTTTGTGATTCCGTTACAGTCTGATTTTAGGTGCAGTTGTAGGCGTTTTTGTACGTCTTGGGCACATCGTCCTGTGCGGAATCCGTAACTGTTTGCACTGAAGGTGGCTTCATGAGCTGGTTCCAGTGCATATTTAATCAGACATTGCCAGGCTCTATCGGCGAGGGTTGGTATTTTCAACATCCTTACTTTTCCGTTCTTTTTAGGGATTGGAATTTCACGAAGTCGATTATGCTTCCAGTCTGAGGCATGATCGTTCAATGTTTCTACCAATTCAGCACGCTGTCTGTAGTTGAGGCTTAACTGGCCATCAACTCCAGCCGTTTTCTTCCCTTTGTTTAGCTGTGACACTTGACGGACGGCCAAAAGTTGCGCTGATCGGGATTTCAGTATCAGTTTCTGTAGAGACCTGGCTTTCTTCAAATCTCCGGATCGAACTGCTTTGTATACTCGCTTTTGTAGGCGGAACAAGTTTTGTTGGTGTTTCTTCCAACTCTGACTTTTCCATAGGTCACTAGATCTATTTGACATGTGTCTACCCATACTCTCTTAGAGTTTGTATATTCTGAATACCCGCAGCCAGTTTTTCGACTGCATCCTACCCGGCAATAGGGATTAAGCGAGGCATTGCTTACTAGGGTTACGACCGTTCCCTAGACCTAGTATTGTTGCCGTTTTTACTCGTTCCATTCGTTAGATTGTTGTGACGATTTAGGGCTGTCCATTTTGCCTATCCTTTTCTCGGAGATTACAACTGTCGGGCTAAAAACGTTGTGAGAATTAAAGGATAAAGTCTCGCATATACTAGTCAGATTGCGGCTTTGCTATCAGACACTTTTTCAGGACATTCGCTACTGTTACCCATGTCGTCTTCCCTTTAGCGGCAGTGTGGCACATCTGATTTACCTCTGATTCCGCCCTGGTGCCAGCTTCACTCTGCAAGATGTCGCTTGCTCGGTGTGGCCAAGATAGGGTGTCACATATCTCCTCATGGGGTCGGGTTTTCACCGCCATCCGAACGAATAGTTATGAATTCGGGGTTTTCCCCGCGAATCCCCTGAGTCATACCCCTTTCGTTACGAAAGGCTCCCACTCAGAACGAGCCGCACTAGCCCTTGGCATCAGCAGGGTTCTCGAACCGAGCGAAAACGACTGGTGGCATCGGTCGTAACAACCTAACCACCACCCATGGGTATAGGTGTTGACTATCGGACATAATAAGTTATCT
>NZ_JAAHHE010000681.1:0-2283 GCF_010692525.1 Moorena sp. SIO3B2 | reverse complement strand
TCTTGGGGAGGCAGCGCGGTCTTGGGGGTTTCCCCCACTCGCTATTGCCGTGGTCTCCCCCGGAGACGAAACCTGATTACGTTGAGCCTTTATGGTTGGTAGGTTATGCAAAAAAGGGTTAAAACTTGAGGCGCGACCCCGTAATTTAATTCTTCAAGCGGAAAGCGCGCCTCCATTGATTAAGGCGAGCCTGTCTTACGGTAACTATCGCCAAAGGCGACGCTTGGCCGTAGGCCACGCCAAAGGCGAACGCGAACAAACCACTCGCTATTGCCGTGGTTTCCCCCACTCGCTATTGCATCAAGACATTGAACAAATTTTGAATTAATTAATTCCGGGTACAAGCCCCCCGGGGAATTAAAAATTAAAAATTAAAAATTAAAAATCTAGAATTGTCCGAATCATTTTGAATTAATAATTTTGAACTTTGAATTGGAGCGTTCGCGCAGCGTGACCTACGGTCAAGCGACTTGACATTTATTGTCCATCAGTCATGGAATTAGTTTTTTTTGATTCTGCTGTAAGATAAATTACTCAAGGATTTGGCTCAGGTTCTCTATAGACCGTCCCATCTTAGCAATTTTTTATTCTGTCTGAGACAGTCCGAGAACTGCATTTTGAAGTTGGTTAGCTAGACTTTGAATCTATTCTCGATAACGGTTTTATAGTTCTTCCACGTTCATGATTTATTAATGATAACTTAATCTACACTATCAAGGATTAGGTTTGCGTTAGGGTTTACGTTCGAGTTTACGTTTATGTTTACTTTCGTTGCCACCTGATTATTATTTATTAGTTTAAAACATCTAAACAACGGTAAAAAAAATAAAAAAAATCGACATTTATACCCCTAAATACTTATCAATATTAGCAGAAATGTTGAATGATAGTTAAAAAACTAGACAAATAGCCTCTAATTTGATAAAATAGAGGCCAAATAAAAATATAATAATGTTGCTTAAATGATATCAAATTTTCCACAAATCATCAAAAAACACCTAGGAAAACTACCTACTGATGATTATCCAGTCCTCAATACTTTCCTGTCTTGATGCAGTCGCTCATGGGGGAAACCCCCAAGACCGCGCTGCATCGCTATTTGTATCAACCTGGTTAGAATTTGTATTAGACCAAAGTCAAACTAGTATGAGGAGTTTATTTAAGCGTTTGAATGTACGTGGCATAGATGTAGACATATCGACTTTCTCTAAGGCGAGCAAAGTGAGAAATCCAATGTTGTTTTATAATTTGTTAATTCAATTAAGAAAAGCTCTACATAAAAGCCCAAAAGTAGGGAAGAATAAATTAGCATTATTTCCGATTGATTCGACCATAGTAACATTAACAAGCAAGCTTTTATGGAGCCAAGGCTTTAATCAAGTAAAATTATTCAGTGGCTTAAATTTATTAACAGCAGAGCCAGGAGGAATAATGATTCATTTTGGTCAAGGTCATGATAGTAAATATGGGGATAACACAATAGAATCAACTCCAGAAAACGGAGTTGGCGTAATGGATAGAGGATTTGCGAGCTTGGAGAGGATAAAAAATCTAAAGACCAAATATAATCGTTATTTTGTATTAAGAATTAATCAGAACTTTCAGCTAGAAATGTTATCAAATGGGCAGGTTCTAATCGGAACCGGAAAAGATCAAATAGAAGCTAGAGTAGTCAACTTTTGTGACCTCGAAACTAAAACTGAATTTAGACTAGTGACTAACCTACCAGAAACAGGTGAATCAGAAATAAGTAATGAAGATATTGGAGATTTTTATCGTTGGCGCTGGCAAATAGAGTTATTCTGGAAATTTTTGAAGATGCATCTAAAACTCGACAGATTAATCACAAAAAATATCAATGGAATTGAGATACAAATATATAGCTGTCTAATTGGTTATGTTTTATTACAATTAGTGGTGATTCCAAAATGTTTCGGTAAAAAAACATTAGATAAACTACGATATTTACAAGCTTTTATGTGTGAAAATATTAGCTATGTACATTGGTTTGATAAGATGGTGTTCTCGTGAACCTATCTGGCGTGTTATAGGTGTAGTGTATCTAATTTTAGGTACATAACTCTTGGAATTCAACATTTATGCAATATTAGTAATTTATGATATCAGAAATTACTAATATTGATAGCAAGTTTTTTAGTTGATTTGCCAATAAGTTTATCAACTAATTAAGAAGTAAAAATATCAACAAAAAATGCTAATTATAAGCAAGTTTTTGGTTTGATAAAAAAACCGGATTGGTCAAGACGATATAAACTGTATATT
>NZ_JAAHHE010000680.1:0-2286 GCF_010692525.1 Moorena sp. SIO3B2 | reverse complement strand
GTTAGAGTCGATGCCTCCGATTAAGGAGGGCACCTCTCCTGTCATACCATACGTGAAAGTTTCCCCTCATATGGCTCCTAGATATTCTCTCCCTTAGGAGTGCTCCAGTGAATTTGCTGGTGACAGCTATTGTGTACTGCTATTAGATTCTTTGATTTCCAGTTGTCGTGGTTTCCATCTATGTGATGAAGGTGTACATCCTCGTCTTCTAGGAATCTTAGTCCACAAAATCCACAGGAATGGTTTTGCCTTTTCAAAGCTGCTGAGGTAGTATCTGAGTAGAGGTTCGAGTTCCTTCTGCTCCAATAAACTAGGTCACCATCATAAGGTGACTTAGTCCCCTTAACGTTAACGTGTTCATTTTGGCTGTATCCTACTTTCGGGAATGCTTTCTTACATAGTTCAGTAGCTTTATAGCGACTTACCTTTTTTTCTTTGCGGAATTTCTGGTGAGCCGTATTTCTCATGAACCATAGAGAATCCCTGGAACTACTCATATAGCAGTTCTTATGGTAGTTTCTCCATCCACGTACGATCGGGGCTACTTTTTGTGCTTTTATTTCGGCACCATAGTTCGAGTTATTGACTACGTGCTTGATTTTTTCACGTATTTTTCGATGATTATCCTCTGAGGGAATGCATCGAAATTTTCCGTTTTTCTGGACACGGAAGTACCACCCCAGAAAATCAAACCCGTCTGTCGTCTTAGTTAGCTTGGTTTTTTCCTCGCTGACTTCCATTCCGCGTTTTGCTAAGAAAGCTTTGATTTTATTTAAAACTTTCTCAGCGTTATCTTTTGGCTTTAGAATTATTACCATGTCATCGGCATATCTAATGCTTCTGACTTTGGGGTCTAATTCTTCTATTCCGTTCAGTGCTATGTTTGCTAGTAGCGGGCTAACTACACCGCCTTGAGGAGTTCCTTGCTCAGGGAATTCGGGATGTGTTCCTGCTTTTAGGCATCTAAATATCCCGTATTTTAAGCCTGAAGGTGCAATTAATTCCTTCATTATGGTGGTGTGAGCTATTCGGTCGAAGCACTTCTTGATATCTAGTTCTAAGACTCTTTTTTGTATGCCGTTTTTAGTCGAACACAGGTTTAGGAATAGCATTTTCTGAGAATCTTGTGCGCTTCTTCCCGGCCTGAATCCATAACTATAGGCACTGAACGTTGCCTCATGGGCAGGTTCCAGAGCGTATTTGGCTAGACATTGCCATGCTCTATCAGCGATGGTAGGTATCTTCAACACCCTTACTTTCCCGTTCTTTTTAGGGATGGGGATTTCGCGGAGTCGGCTATGCTTCCAGTCCGAAGCAAAGTCGTTCAATGTTTCTACCAGTTCCCATCTCTGCCGGTAGTTGAGGCTTGACTTACCGTCAACTCCCGCCGTTTTTTTCCCTTTATTTAGCTGTGTCACTTGACGGACTGCCAAAAGTTGTGCTGCACGGGATTTCATAATCAGTTTTTGGAGTGACCGCGCCTTCTTTAGGTCGCCATCTCGAACTGCTTTAAACACTCGCTTTTGTAGGCGGAATAGATTTTGGCGGAGTTTCTTCCACTTTTGTCCTTTCCAAAGGTCGCTATATCTGTTTGACATGGGTCTACCTATGCTCTCCTAGAGTTCGTGTTTTCTGAATACCCGTAGCCAGTTTCCGGCTACATCCTACCCGACAGTGAGGATTAGGTTTGGCATAACTTACTAAGGATTCGACCTTTCCTTAGACTCATTTGTTGCTGTCGTTTTTACTCGTTCCGACTGTTAGATTGTTATGAGGTTTTAGGGCAGTCCGGAGATGAAACCTTAGAATAGTGGAGCCTTACTACAAAATTTTTAACCCTTTTACCCATAGCCGACTAACTATAAAGGCTCCACTATTCTTGCGGTAACTTCTAACCAATTTGCCTATCCTCTTCTCGGAGTTTACGGTTGTCATTCAAAATACACCGTGAGAATAAAAGGATGAAGTCTCGCTTTGGCTCGATCAGATTGCGGCTTAGCTTTTAGACACTTTTTAAGGACTTTCGTTAATCTACCCATGACATCTTCCCATTAGCGCCAGTGTCATACATCTGAAATATGTCTGATTGCGCCCTGTCGCCAGCGTCACTCTGACAGAATGCCGTCTGTCTCGGTGTGGCCAGATCGGGTGTCACTTCACTCCTGAAGGGGTCGGGTTTTCACCGCCATCCAAACAGTCAGTTAGGTTTGAAGGTTTTTTAGTCCTTCTTTCCCCCAGCTCATACCCCTTATGTAATAAGGCTCTTAGCTGGAACGAGCCGCACTT
>NZ_JAAHHE010000068.1:0-27849 GCF_010692525.1 Moorena sp. SIO3B2 | reverse complement strand
GTTAGGTGTTGTAGTTGTTCTGGACAATACTGAGATAACCGCCCGCTCATTTCCTTGGCAGCTCGATTGGTAAAGGTCAGGCATAGAATTCGTTGAGGAGAGATACCCTGATTAATTGCACATAAAACCCGCTCTGCTAAAACACGAGTTTTGCCTGTACCAACCGGAGCAAGTACCAAAATTGCGCCTTCTACGTGGCTAGCGATCGCATTTTGTTCTCGGTTAAGCTCGTTGCTGAACATCACGAGGTGTAACTAAATTTTCATTATAGGTAATTCTTTGGTGTTGCGTCACTAGTGGAATGCTTAACCAGAAAGGGAAATTTGTTTATACTTTAAAAATAACTAATCAGCCTGATTGATAACTGCATCAAGACAATTGATGAACCTATTGATGATTTTTTTTGCTATGATAGGATCGGGCATTGCATATTTTTTTTTAGTAAACCATTCTTTGCGTCAGCAACGCCTACCTTTCTTTTGACCCTCATAGACTGCTCTATTCCTTCAAGACCATGAGGGCTACTTTCCTTATCCAGTCTGCTTTATGACTTACTTGTCGCCCCCGCAGGGAGCAGCAATAACAATACCTTTGACCAGGCTTTTGTGTAATATTTTGCTCACTGTCTTACTGCTGAAGCCTGGTGGGGTTTTCCCATTATATCTTTTCTAGTTTATTTAGAAGAAAAGTTGATGAGTTGCGATTTTACTTCTAGTTGAATACTTATAATTTTTGGTTGATTGTCAATTTTCCATTAACAATCAACCAAAGGCTATCAATCATCTTATTTTATCAATGATTACCGGGACTTTAAATCCTTAAAGCTTAACTTCAATATCAACTCCAGCAGGCAAATCCAATTTCATCAGAGCATCAATAGTCTTTGAAGAAGGCTGATAAATATCAATAATCCGTTGGTGAGTACGTGTTTCAAAGTGTTCCCGAGAATCTTTATCAACGTGAGGCGATCGCAAAACACAGTAAATACGACGTCGAGTGGGTAAGGGAATCGGGCCAATAGCTGTAGCATTTGTCCGGTTTGCTGTATCTACAATCTTCTCACAGGAAGTGTCCAGCAAGCGTCTATCAAAGGCTTTTAGTCGAATCCGAATTTTCTGCTGTTGAATAGTTGCCATTTGTTTAGTTTTCTAGGTTCTTTTGTTAGCGTAAATAAACATGAATAAAGAGCAGAGAAGCTAGAACTTCCCTGCTCCTACTCTATAGTAGAGTACTGCTATTCGAGGATCTTGCTGACCACACCTGAGCCGATGGTGCGACCACCTTCACGGATAGCAAAGCGCATTCCTTGTTCAATCGCAATGGCGTTGATCAGGCTCACTGTCATTTTGATGCGATCGCCTGGCATCACCATCTCAGCTGTAGAGCCATCGTCAGCAGTAAAGGCATCAATAGTGCCGGTCACATCAGTGGTTCGTACATAGAACTGAGGGCGATAGCCGGAGAAGAAGGGAGTATGACGTCCACCTTCTTCTTTCTTCAGGACATATACCTCAGATTCAAACTTGGTGTGAGGGGTGATTGAACCGGGCTTGGCAAGTACCATACCCCGCTCAATGTTCTCTTTTTGGATACCCCGCAGCAGTAGCCCAACATTGTCTCCAGCCATCCCTTCGTCTAGGGTCTTCTGGAACATTTCCACACCAGTTACGGTGGTGTTACGGGTCTCTTTAAGCCCGATAATTTCTACCGTCTCACCAACTTTAACTTTACCCCGCTCGATTCGACCGGTGGCAACAGTTCCCCGACCAGTGATGGAGAAGACATCTTCCACTGCCATCAGGAATGGCTTATCCACATCCCGCTCTGGTGTGGGAATGTATGAGTCTACATTAGACATCAGTTCTAGTACCAGATCAGTCCACTCATTGTCACCTTTGGCAATGCTTGGATTCTCGGTCAGGGCGTTTACAGCCTCTAAGGCTGACCCAGCCACAATCGGGATATTGTCCCCGTCAAAGTCATAATCGCTCAACAGTTCCCGAATTTCCAGTTCTACTAGCTCTAGGAGTTCTTCATCATCTACTTGGTCTTTCTTATTTAAGAAAACCACGATGTTAGGAACTCCCACCTGCCGAGCTAGGAGGATATGTTCTTTCGTTTGTGGCATGGCACCGTCAGCGGCAGAAACCACCAGAATTGCCCCATCCATTTGCGCCGCACCCGTGATCATGTTTTTCACATAGTCAGCGTGGCCTGGGCAATCTACGTGGGCATAGTGGCGATTTTCGGTTTCGTACTCTACATGAGCAGTATTGATGGTAATCCCCCGTGCTTTTTCCTCAGGAGCTGCATCAATTTCCTCGTAGTTCCTCGCTTTTGCCTTCCCTTGAGCCGCCAATGTCATAGTAATAGCAGCAGTTAGGGTAGTCTTGCCGTGGTCTACGTGACCAATCGTGCCAATGTTGACGTGGGGTTTATTCCTTTCAAACTTTTCGCGTGCCATGAATTACATGTTCCTTTTTTTTGTTATGCGTTCCCTTGATTCTTAGCAATGATGGCTTCTGCCACATTGCGAGGTACTTCATCATAGGTGTTAAACTCCATAGAGAAAATACCCCGACCTTGGGTCTTAGACCGGATATCCGTAGCATAACCAAACATCTCTGCTAATGGAACTTTAGCAGTGACTTTGGCAATGCCGTCTTCAGAACCCATACCTTCAATTTGACCACGGCGGGAGTTGAGGTCACCCATGACATCCCCAAGGAAGTCTTCGGGCACTTCAACCTCAACTTTCATCATAGGCTCTAGGAGTACTGGCGCAGCCTTCATCACAGCATTCCGCATGGCCATAGAACCAGCAATCTTAAATGCCATTTCTGAAGAGTCTACGTCGTGATAAGACCCATCTATTAGGGTAACTTTCACGTCGATCACTGGATACCCTGCTAGAATACCTGATTCACAGGCTTCCTTCATCCCCTGTTCAGCAGGAGAGATGTACTCTCTCGGTACAGAACCACCTACAATCTTGGAGACGAATTCAAAACCACTACCAGTATCTCCTGGTTCCAATTCAACAATAACGTGACCGTACTGACCTTTACCGCCACTTTGACGGATAAATTTACCTTCCGCCTGGACTGATTTACGAATCGTCTCTCGATAGGCTACCTGGGGAGCGCCCACATTCGCTTCTACCTTAAACTCTCGCAGCATCCGGTCTACCAGGATTTCCAAGTGCAGTTCACCCATGCCCGCAATCACAGTTTGGTTGGTTTCTGGGTCAATGCTGACACGGAAGGTGGGGTCTTCTTCAGATAGGGATTGGAGGGCTTTGGATAGCTTCTCCATATCCTGCTTGGTTTTTGGCTCTACTGCCACCGAGATCACTGGTTCTGGAATGAAGAGGGATTCCAAAATAATCGGAGACTCTTCGTCACAAATAGTATCCCCAGTGATAGTATGCTTCAAACCAACCGCAGCGCCCAAGTCTCCAGCCCGCAACTCCTCTACTTCAATCCGGTCATCAGCTTTCAATACAATCAAGCGAGATATCCGTTCCTTCTTATCCTTAGTGGAGTTGAGGACATAGCTCCCCTTCTTCAGTACCCCAGAGTACACCCGTAGGAAAGTTAGGCGACCATAGGGGTCTGCCATAATCTTAAATGCCAGAGCTGACATAGGGGCTTCGTCATCAGCCACCCGCTCGACGGTTTCACCCTTAGGCATAGTACCTTGAATTGGCGGAACATCAATCGGAGCTGGTAGGTAATCAATAACCGCATCCAACAGCAGCTGAACCCCTTTGTTCTTGAATGCAGAGCCACACAGCATGGGAACGATTCTGCCCTCAATGGTTCCTTTGCGCAGGGCTTCACGAATTTCCTCTGCCGTGATTTCCTCTCCTTCAAGGTACTTCTCAATTAACGCCTCGTCAGTTTCAGCCACCGATTCCACTAATTTGGCATGGTATTCTTGGGCTTGCTCTTTGACCTCTTCAGGAATTTCTGTATCTTCGATGTCAGTTCCCAGGTCATTGGTGTATATCTTGGCTCGCATCCGCACCAAGTCAACAATTCCTCTAAAATCCTTTTCACTGCCAATAGGGATTTGGATGGGAACAGCATTGGAGCGCAATCGGTCACGAACTTGCTCGTAGACCTTGAAGAAGTTTGCTCCTGTCCGGTCCATTTTATTAACAAAAGCAATTCGAGGTACCTGATAGCGGTCTGCTTGCCGCCAGACTGTTTCAGACTGAGGCTGGACACCACCTACGGAGCAAAACACAGCAATCACACCATCCAATACCCGCATGGAGCGTTCCACTTCAATGGTGAAGTCAACGTGACCGGGAGTATCGATAATATTAATCCGATGCTCTCGCCAGTTGGTGCTAATCGCAGCAGCAGTGATCGTGATTCCCCGCTCCCGCTCTTGGTCCATCCAATCAGTTACAGCTGTACCTTCATGGACTTCACCAATTTTGTGAACAATTCCGGAATAAAACAGGATTCGTTCAGTTGTTGTTGTTTTGCCCGCATCAATATGAGCTGCAATTCCGATATTGCGTGTTTTCTCAAGGGGGATGGTGCGTGCCACGGTTACCTCCTTTATCTGGTGCCACCATTTCCTCACCAGGTAGCTATCTATTTACAATTTTATACTTTTTTTAAGTTTTTTAGGCATTTGTGGACATTATCTTATGGCTACCAGGTTCTTGTTCTGAACTTTTAGGGTAATTAGTACCGATAGTGGGCAAAAGCTTTATTTGCCTCGGCCATTCTATGGGTTTCTTCACGCTTGCGAATAGCATTTCCGGTTTCATTGGCAGCATCCATCAGCTCATTAGCCAATTTGCTAGCCATGCTCCGACCGGAGCGACTTCTGGAGAATTTAATCAGCCAGCGTAGGGCTAGGGTAGTCCCTCGCTCAGCCTTTACTTCCATAGGAACCTGATAGGTTGCCCCACCAACCCGGCGAGCCTTGACTTCTACTAGAGGCGTCAGGTTACGCACAGCTTTTTCAAAAGTTTCTATGGGATCAGCTCCAGTTCTTTCTTCAATGATTTTCATTGCGTCATAGATAATTCGGTAGGCAAGGGATTTCTTGCCATGACGCATCAGTCTACACCCCAACATACAAATCAGGCGACTGTTATAGACTGGGTCAGGGGGGACAGGACGCTTTTTAACAACTGAGCGACGAGACATAAGTAAGCTTCAGAAAAAATCAAAAATACAGTTTACTATTAAAAATTAACCAAGGCAAACAAATACACTCCTGTGATTAACCCTAGTGTGATTAACCCTGGTGCGATTAACCTTGGTTATACAGTTAGCTTATGGTTGGTCTTGTAAATCCTGTTTTTGTTTACAGGTTGTACGAGAAGCTAATCAGTGCAGCTTTCTAGTATGCCTAGGCTTCAGGAATTGAATCTTTCCTTGGGCAACGACCAAGCGCTATTTATCGGCATGGGTGAGATTACAGCAACTCTATTGCTGGAAGTCTCTTACTGTAGAGGGGTTAATGCTCGTGAGTTTACTTAGGGCGCTTCGTCCCATACTTAGAACGACCTTGACGCCGATCCTTAACTCCTGCCGTATCAAGGGTACCCCGAATAATGTGATATCGCACTCCAGGTAAGTCCTTAACACGACCGCCTCTGATCATCACGACGGAGTGTTCTTGTAGGTTATGACCAATACCAGGAATATAAGCTGTTACTTCAAATCCTGAAGTCAGACGAACCCTTGCCACCTTTCGCAAGGCTGAGTTCGGCTTTTTGGGTGTGGTTGTGAAGACTCTAGTACAAACACCACGGCGCTGGGGACATTGTTTCAGCGCTGGGGACTTAGTTTTCTTCTTAGCTTTGAAGCGCTCGTTACTAATGAGCTGCTGAATGGTGGGCATGGGTTACGGCTTAATAAACATTGGTTGATTGAACTTAATCAACTACAAACAAACCAAAGGTAATTATACCAATAATAACACTATGGTGTCAATCTGGCTCCTGTGATGGGTCTACACGAAAGGAATTACCGCAGTCGCAGCTTTCTGAAGCGTTAGGGTTATGGAAGCGAAACCCTCCTCCCATGAGGTCTTCTGAGTAATCTAGAGTTAAGCCATTGATAGTTTTTAGGCTTTGCGGGTCTACTATGACACTGATGCCATCACACTCATAGACCTGATCCTCAGAATTGATCACTTGCTCAAAGTCAATAGTGTAGTAAAAATCAGCACACCCCCCCTGGCGCACACCTAGACGTAATTTGGCCTCTGGCTTTTGACCCTTGGACTGTACACGTCTAATCTCACTCGCAGCAGCTTTACTCAGTTTAATCATTAACGATAGTAACTATACGCAACAACTAGCACCAGCTAATGTTACCTCAAAAAGGAATAGTCATTAATCATTAGTCATTTAATTTGCCACTGCCAAGAGGCTTTTTTGGGCATCCTAAAGACTTATAACTAATGACTAATGACTACTAACTAAAGACTTACAACTAATGAGCCCTTTGGGTAATTCAAAATTCAAAATTCAAAATTCACGCATCAAGTTTAGAACAAATTTTGAATTAATTAATTCCGGGTACAAGCCCCCCGGGGAATTAAAAATTAAAAATTAAAAATTCAAAATCTAGAATTGTCCGAATCATTTTGAATTAATAATTTTGAACTTTGAATTGGAGCGTTCGCGCAGCGTGACCTACGGTCAAGCGAGTTGTGGTCTTCAATCAGTGGCGGGTACAAGCCCCCACTGATTGTCATTTTGAATTAATAATTTTTAATTTTGAATTGGAGCGTTCGCACCTCAAGGAGCGTCGGCAATGCCTATAGCGTGACCTACGGTCAAGCGACTTGACTCAATCTATTTGTCTTCTGCTTTGCTACGGGCATAGTCATCTTCAAAACGAATAATGTCATCTTCTCCGAGGTATTCTCCATTCTGAACTTCAATTAAAACGAGGGGAATAACACCAGGATTCTCTAGTCGATGAGCATGGCCTTGGGGAACATAGGTTGATTGATTTTGATGAATAATTTCTTGTTTATCGCCACAAAGAACTTTAGCTGTACCACTGACAACAATCCAGTGTTCGCTCCTATGGTAGTGCATCTGTAAACTTAAGCGATGACCCGGCTTGACTTCAATGCGCTTGATTTTGTATCCCCGTCCTTCTTCTAAGACAGTGAATGACCCCCAAGGTCGTAGTTCGGTAGCGGCAACGCCTTCAGCTACTCGGGATGACTGTAGGGTAATTGCGGAAACTTGAGAAATTTCTTTTGACTGAACCATGGTTTTGTTACTGAAAACGTCTAGCTAAGTGATTTTGGGAAAGTTGACTAATCGGTTACTAATTTCTAGCTTAAACAAAATCAAGGATAATTGACTATAACCAAACCTAGCAAACTATAACTATTTTTTTAATGTCAGATTAGTCTATTACCTGAATTTATATCAATTCTTTACACTCTTATATAGTTATCTTGACCTAAGTGGAAGCTGAATAAACCTATAGTTAAGGGATTCGTGATTTCGGAAAATCTTAATAAATATGAGCACTTCATAATTCCTTCATACTTAATACTTAATACTTCTTAAACTATTAGGGAACAGGTGTAAAAAAGATGCCCAGACCGTTGTTAACTGGTGCTGCTGTATAGGGAGAGCGATCTAGGAGTTGACCACCTAGATAAAGTCCAGTTGAGCTACCCCCGTCAAGATTGAGGGCATTAATGGCTCCCAATTTCTGCATCAACTGAGCTGTTTCCCTTAATGTTGGGCCACGTCCAGTATGACTATACTGAAAAGCAGCAATAATCAATGTGCCATTAGCAGTGCTTCCAATAGCACTGCGTGGAGCAGACTGCTGAATAAAGGCATCACTAAATTGTTCCGATTTGCCATCCAAAACAATAAGCCTATCTTGTAGTAGCAGTGGTCCACCACCGAGAATATGGGGGTAGCCATTGAAGTCAGCGGGAAAGGTACTTCCCTCAATTCGCACTTGGGTACCGATACTAAGATCATGAACGGCTGTGCTGTTGGCCCTCAGGGTAACTAGATAGCCATTGGGGGGGATAGGAAAGGCTTGCTGACCGGCAAGTCCTCCAGGCAAAAAATGGGTGACCGAGTTGTTCTGGACAACTACGATGATTTCATGATCAATTAAGGGAGTGTAGGTTGGTCCGAAGGCGCGAGTGTAGCGGGCAATTCCAGCTTTGACATAACCACTGTTGAGGAATAGTACTGGCAAACGTTTCTGGTTTGAGGTAACTAAGGTTTCGGTCAGGCTCAGTCGTCCGAGTTTAACGTGACCGCGATCATTCCAAGCGATCGCTCCCCGATTCAAAATTGGACCAGATAACCACCGACTATCACGGCGAATTGCTCCTAAGGGCAATTGGTTGTTACGGTTGAAAAAGCCAGCATTAATTGCAGCAGATGCTTGCCACCACTGAGCAGCTTTAATTAGTGGGGCTGTTCCCACTTGCGTCGTAGCATTACTGCCAATCGGTCTGAGGCGCAAGTGGTGAGATTTGGGGTCAACCTCCAGCCACACCACTGGGAAACTAGTATCTTTGAGACTAATCAACTGCTGACGCCACTGGATGCCAGGTGCCCAGAGAATATTTTTCTTGACCATGGCATCGGGTCGCAAATCAATCACCAATCGAAACGGGTTAGGCAAGGTGAAAACTCGCAGACGTTTACCTTTGGGGAAATCCACCCTGAGCCTAGTTTGGTTCTGATGGCTTTCTAAGCGGATAACCGGTTTATCCATAGGAGCGCCCACGGAAATGGGAGCTACATCTTCAGGCCCTTGGATCTTGGCACCCTCTAGAGCATTAAAACCCTTGACTAGTGACTGGTCGGCTGAGGCAGCTACTGTAATCACACCTTCAGTGCGTCGGTCATTGACTTGCCAGAAGGTTGGGCGGTCTAAATCAAGAACAATACGATTACCCCAAGGCTGACGTCCCTGGCGGATAGCCTTCACCCTGGCTGGCATGGAAGAGATATACAGCTTATCCCCGTGAACTTGTAACTGCCAACCTGCTGTTTTGGCAAAATCGGTAATATCTAGATATCGATAAGCACCACTAACTTGGCTGGGGAAAACTACTGATGTACTCCGGGGTTTAGAAAACCACCGGATCGGTTGCTTGGTAAAATCTTTACTATTGAGCATTTCTATGCCCAAAGTTTGCATCGCTCCTACATCACTGATGCCAGTGCGCACTGAGGTTCCGACCAGCCACTGCTGCCAAGGTAAGTTGATCCGCTGACCATTTAAATACACTTGAAACCCTTGTCGGATCACCTGGGGGGGGACAGAGAAAAACTCTACCTCTAAGGTGTTATCAGGCATGGGTGGTAGCTCTTCCAATAGTTTCTTCCCCTTTAAAACTAGGATGTTCTCCTGGGTGGTTTGGGATAAACTTTGAACGAGGACAGGGGTCTCTTCATCTGCTGGGGGCAACTGGTTAAGTAACTCTTTAAAGCTATTTAAGATTAAGGGTTCAATTGCTCCAACTCGCCTATTTGCCGTAGCTACGGATGCTGGGAATAGAATTAGGAGCAAGAGGGTAATGGCTAGCTTGGAGATCTTAGTCCACACTTTTGTAGTATCAATTCCGGTCTTTGGTGTTACTCTAGTCACCATCAAAGGGTTCCATTGAGCATTGGTTGCTGCTAGTAGCCTGTTTCCTCAAAGGACTGATTTGGCTGAAAGCATACCTTTCATAGCCTAAATCAGTCAGCAAAAACTATAGAGAAGGTTTAATTTCACATACTCTTAACCTAGGCTCTAGGCATTTAGGCTCTAGGCATGGCGTTGCTTAATAATGGAATGATTTTATAGCAGTCGCCAGGGTAATTAGGACATGACAAAAGTCTCAAACTACAGTTTGGCTTGAGTTTAACTTCTGACAAATGACTTCTGACAAATGACTTCTGCTATAAGAGTAGGTGCGCGCCTCCAAGGCCGCGAGCAATCCCTCGCGGCCTTGGGTCGCACCTGTGGAATGGGCATCTTGCTTAGGTGCGCTCTTACTTGGCGAATTAAATTCGCCACGGGTCGCACCTGTGGAATGGGCATCTTGCGTGGAACTGGCATCTTGCCAGTTTCAATATCTTTTCGCGCGGGCAGGATGCCCACTCTACTTATATTCATTCAAAGATTGAGCAACGCTCTAGGCATTTAGGCTAAGTGGGTTCTAAAAAAGTTATGAAGCACTCCGGGTCAAGCACGGAGGCCCTCAACTCCGCCTTTTGTAAGACCTAAGACCATGAGCCTAATACCTAGGCATTTAGAGAGGAGATGCCACCTGGTCTAAACTAAGACTGTGATGAAGGCTACTGTGACAACATCAAGTCCTGTCAGTGCAAAAGAGTCGTTAAGAAAGCTATTTTGAGTTTCGCTCAATGGTCTTGATCACTGCTACGGTAAATCCACCAATTTCTTCCCGAGTAAAATTTTCAGTAGGTTTATGGAGAAATTAGGTATTGCTATCGCTAACCTATTTCTTATATCATGACTATCCACCTATATAGGTAAGTTTCTAGGATTTATGCCAGCGTCAGGGAACCCTGGTCACTTTGGTCATCAGCTAGGTGGTTAGTTGCATGCCCTTGTTGAAGCACTAAGCGTGTTGCTACTGGTAAAACCTGATCAGGTTAACTACATCCCTTGCTCTGTGTCGGAGGATGTAGCTTTTGTGTCAGCAGCTGACCAGATTTCATTGGATACTCAGGATAGGAGTTTCTAAGGGAAAAAAAGCTTGATAGATTTTTCCACCCAGGGACTCGGGATTAGACCCAACCAAATTCTGGCTCACCATTGATGGTAAATCATTGTTGATTTTTCCAGCCTAGTAGCAGTCTATAGGTCACTGCTACTAGGTTAATAGTCCTCAGTCTGTAATGAAAGCATCACTAAACACCGTGAATAATTGGATGAATAATATCGATAACCAGAAAAACCAGGAAGATCTACAACACTATCACAAAAGGATACCGTATCCAGGTCAACGTTGGTTGGTGGAGGAACGAGATGCCTGTGGGGTTGGCTTTATTGCTTCTGGGCAGGGTATAGCTAGCCATAAATTGATTGAACAAGCTCTAGTGGCACTGGGTTGTTTAGAACACCGGGGGGGGTGTAGTGCTGACCAAGATTCAGGGGATGGTGCAGGCTTATTGACCGCTATTCCCTGGAAACTGTTGCAAAAATGGTTGACCGAACAAGGAATTGACCAGCCTCCTACGGAGCAGTTGGGAGTTGGGATGGTATTCTTGCCTCAGGATGAGACGTTGGTTAGCCAAGGTAAGTCAATTGTTGAGGAAGTCCTCGCTCAAGAAGGCTTAAAGGTTTTAGGCTGGCGTGTGGTACCAGTACGTTCAGAGATCCTGGGTATCCAAGCGAAAGCCAATCAACCCCATATCGAACAGTTGATCGTAGCCTCTGAAGGGGAGATAGGAGATGAACTGGAGCGTTTGCTGTTCAAAACTCGCTGTCGCATTGCTAAGGCCCTAAAATCTCAGAGTACCATCCGAGTGCCTGAGGATTGGTATTTTTGCTCTTTTTCTAGTCGCACGATTGTCTACAAAGGCATGGTGCGCTCAGCGGTACTTGGAGAGTTTTATTTAGATTTAAAAAATCCTGATTACCAGAGTGGTTTTGCTGTCTATCATCGACGCTTTAGCACCAATACTATGCCCAAGTGGCCCCTCGCTCAACCGATGCGCTTGTTGGGACATAATGGTGAGATTAATACTCTGTTGGGCAATGTCAACTGGATGATCGCCCGAGAGGCTGACTTGGCTCATCCGGTTTGGGAAAAAGGGTTGAAGGCAAATAACCTTGAATCTGCAACCGAAACTAACCTGAAACCAAATAACTCCTTAGATGAGATCAAGCCTATTATCAATCCAGAAAACAGTGACTCAGCCATCTTAGATAATGTATTTGAATTACTGGTGCAATCTGGACGCAGTCCTCTGGCAGGATTAATGATCATGGTGCCGGAGGCTTACCAAAATCAGCCGGATTTGGATAACTATCCGGAAATTGTTGATTTTTATGAATACTACAGTGGAATTCAGGAAGCTTGGGATGGTCCAGCGCTATTAGTATTCAGTGATGGGAAAACAGTGGGAGCCAGCCTAGACCGAAATGGATTACGACCGGCTCGTTATAGCATTACCCGGGATGGCTATGTGGTGGTGGCATCAGAAGTGGGGGTAGTGGACTTGCCAGAATCCGAGATTGTGGAAAAGGGCAGACTCGGACCAGGGCAAATGATTGCTGTTGACCTGGAAAGCAACGAAATTCTAAAAAACTGGGACATCAAGCAACGGGTGGCAGCTCAGCAACCCTATGGTCAATGGCTGAAGCAGTATCGTGTAAAATTGGAACCCCAACCCTTTACTGAGGCTCCTGAACAAGATGCGGCTGAGTTACTGCGTCAGCAGACCGCTTTTGGCTACACTGCTGAGGATGTGGAGATGATCATCCAGCCGATGAGCACCCAGGGGAAAGAACCTACTTTCTGTATGGGAGATGATATTCCCTTGGCGGTACTCTCCAATAAGTCTCGACTACTCTATGACTATTTCAAACAACGCTTTGCCCAGGTCACTAACCCACCTATTGACCCTCTGCGGGAAAGTTTGGTGATGTCGTTGAGTATAGAGCTGGGTGAGCGAGGGAATATATTAGAAGCTAAGCCCGAGTATGCCCAGTTGTTAAAGCTGGAAACCCCAGTACTCAATGAGGCCGAGTTGGCAGCGGTGAAAGCCTCAGGGTTTGAGACGGCTGAACTGTCTACTTTATTTGAAATTGCTACTGGTCCGGGGGGGCTAGAAGTAGCTGTGAGTCGTCTGTGTGACCAAGCGGCTGAGTCGGTAAGGGCTGGCAAAAAGATTCTGATTTTGAGTGATAAAACTGCTGGAGGGCTTTCTGAAAACTACACCTATATTCCACCGATGTTGGCTGTAGGTGCGGTTCACCACCACCTGATCTCTCAAGGATTAAGGATGAAGGCATCCATTATTGTGGAAACGGCTCAATGCTGGAGTACTCATCACTATGCTTGCTTAATCGGTTATGGTGCATCAGCAGTTTGTCCGTATTTGACTTGGGAATCGGTGCGGAATTGGTGGGCTAATCCTAAAACTCAAAAATTGATGGCCCAGGGGAAACTGGAAAGCCTAACCATAGACCAAGCTCAGAAAAATTATCGCAAGGCGGTAGAAGCAGGTTTATTGAAAATCCTATCTAAGATGGGAATTTCCCTATTATCGTCTTACCATGGCGCTCAGATTTTTGAAGCTATTGGCATTGGTGGGGATTTATTGGCACTAGCCTTTAAGGGAACTACATCCCGGCTGGGAGGTTTGAGTATTGCTGATTTAGCTCAGGAAGTGATGGAGTTTCACAAGCGGGCTTTCCCCCTGACGGCTAAGAAACTGGAAAACTTTGGCTTTATCAATTACCGTCCTCGGGGCGAGTATCACATGAACAGCCCTCAAATGGCTAAAGCCCTACACAAGGCGGTTTCTGCTTTCGTCCGTGACCAATCCTCTAACAATGGCAACGGGAAACATCACAAAGAGTTGGAAGTTAGCAAGTTGCAGGTTAAACCTTCAAACCTTGAAGCTAACAAAGAAGCCTACGACCACTACGATGTGTATCGCAAACTGTTGGAAGAGCGTCCAGCAACTGCACTACGAGATTTGTTGGACTTCAACAGCGACCAACCTACTATTGAGATCGAGGAAGTAGAACCTGTTGAGGAAATTGTCAAGCGCTTCTGTACCGGAGCGATGTCCCTAGGCTCTCTATCCCGAGAAGCTCACGAAACTCTAGCTATTGCGATGAACCGGATTGGCGGTAAATCCAACAGTGGTGAAGGGGGTGAAGACCCAGTGCGCTTCACCATTCTGAATGATGTGGATCAGACTGGTCATTCTCAGACTCTACCTCACTTAAAGGGATTACGTAATGGGGATGTTGCTTCCTCTGCGGTTAAGCAAGTAGCATCTGGTCGTTTTGGAGTAACACCAGAGTACCTGATGAGTGGGAAGCAGTTAGAAATTAAGATTGCTCAAGGTGCTAAGCCAGGGGAAGGGGGTCAGTTACCGGGTAAGAAGGTCAGTCCCTACATTGCTAAGCTGCGGCGTTCTAAGCCAGGGGTAACCCTAATTTCCCCACCACCCCATCATGATATCTATTCGATTGAAGACCTAGCGCAGCTGATTTTTGATTTGCATCAGATTAACCCTCAAGCTAAGGTATCTGTGAAGTTGGTGGCAGAAATTGGGATTGGAACTGTTGCGGCTGGGGTAGCTAAAGCGAATGCGGATGTAATCCAAATTTCTGGTCATGATGGCGGGACTGGAGCATCTCCCCTGAGTTCGATTAAGCACGCTGGAGTGCCTTGGGAACTGGGAGTAACTGAAGTACATCGGATCTTGATGGAAAACCAACTACGCGATCGCGTTTTGCTGCGGGTAGATGGTGGCTTAAAAACTGGTTGGGACGTACTGATGGCGGCCTTGATGGGAGGACAAGAGTTCGGTTTCGGTTCGGTATCGATGATTGCTGAAGGCTGCATTATGGCACGGATTTGCCATACCAATCAATGTCCTGTAGGAGTTGCTACTCAGCAAGAACGGCTGCGCCAGCGCTTTAGCGGGATTCCAGGCCATGTTGTCAACTTCTTCTACTTTGTGGCTCAGGAAGTGCGATCGCTTCTTGCCAAACTAGGTTACCGTTCCTTAAAGGATATCATTGGTCGGGCTGATCTACTCAAAGTCCGGGAGGACCTTGAGTTGACTAAGACATCTATGCTGAATCTAGATTGTCTGACTCAGCTGCCTGATACTCGCACAGACCGCAGTTGGCTCAACCATAAGGATGTCCACAGCAACGGCCCAGTGCTAGATGATCAACTGCTGGGTGACGCTGACCTGACGAATGCTATTCAAAACCATGGGTCTGTGACTAAAGATGTGGACATCGTGAACACTGACCGTACTGTAGGGGCTCGAATTGCTGGAGTAATTGCCAAGCAGTATGGTAACAGTGGTTTCGATGGAAACATTACTCTCAACTTCAAGGGGGCTGCGGGTCAAAGCTTTGGTGCCTTTAACCTGCCTAGTATGACCCTGATTTTAACTGGTGAAGCCAATGACTATGTAGGTAAAGGGATGCATGGTGGTGAAATTATTATCAAACCACCCGCTGATGCCACCTACGACCCAGCTAACAATGTGATTGTAGGTAACACCTGCCTCTACGGTGCCACTGGCGGAACCTTATTTGCCCATGGCGGTGCTGGTGAGCGGTTTGGTGTGCGCAACTCTAAAGGCTGTGCTGTGATTGAGGCAGCTGGTGATCACTGCTGTGAATACATGACCGGTGGTGTAATTGTAGTCTTAGGGAAAGTGGGACGCAATGTAGGTGCTGGTATGACTGGTGGTTTAGCCTACTTCCTAGATGAAGAGGAGAGTTTTCCCGCCAAAGTGAACCAGGATGTCAAGATTCAACGGCTGATTTCAGCGGCTGGAGAGCAGCAGTTGAAAGGCTTAATTCAAGACCATGCCACTCGGACTGGTAGCCCGAAAGCCCAGATGATTCTGGATAACTGGTCTGAATATCTGCCCAAATTCTGGCAAGTGGTACCGCCTTCTGAGGCGGATACTCCTCAAGCCAATCCTGATGTGGTAGAGGAACGGGAGTTAGTTTCTTCGACAGTAGGCTAAAAACCTTGAACGCGATCGCGTGGCCTATTGGCCAAGGTTCTAGGTTGGCTTGGGTTAAAAGTTGCAGGTTAGAAGGTTGAAGGTTGGTTTGATCACCTTTAACCTTCAACCTGTCAAGATTCAACTGTGAAGAATCTTGGCCTTTAGGCCACGCGATCGCGTTCAACCTTTCACCTGCTCTAGGTCGATCTTTTCGAGGCAAAATTCATTCACAGATGCTTGACGACGAATCATCATCTCCCTTACCCAATCACGATTGCCTCGCTTAATATACTCTTCAATACAGTAAGCATAATAGCCAATGTGATTAGACTCGTCACTGATGAATTTATCGGATATCGTAGTTACCTTCTGTAAATCTTAAGGTCTGGCGTAGGCTTGCAGCACAGGACGCAAAAGAATTGGAATTTAAGTAAAATTTAACTAATTAAATTGGCTATACCGAACTGGCTGTGTAAAAATGTTATAAAATAATTATAGCAGTCCTAAATGATTCGTTAAATCTATTGGCCAAAGCTATCGCTATAACCCTTGCACAGCAACGATTACAGATGCTGATTTTACAAATAAATGATTTAGGATTGCTGTAGTATAATCCTGATTGGACGGTAATTTGAGTTTTTAAGCGATGCAGCGCGGTCTTGGGGGTTTCCCCCATGAGCGACTGCATCAAGAGATAGAATGATTTTTTCTAAAAACCCCATCCAATCAGACCTAGTCGGGAATAAGCACGGTTTTATAGACACTAGGTTCGGTAGATCCAAAATTCCCTTTGAAGGCTATAGTTTTCGCTTTGAGTTTCTCAAAAAACAGATTCTTGAGTTATTTGACGAAGTAATTTTATCTGGAAAATATACAGGACGCGGAAATCGTGTTATTGCTCTTGAAAAATCGATAAAAGATTTATGGGGAACAACCGGAATTGCCACATCATCTGGAACTATCTCTTTGCAAATAGCACTCATGTGCGCTGGAATCAATCCAGGTGATGAAGTAATAGTGCCTTCATTAACATTTATTTCAACAGCTTATGCTGTAAATGCAGTCGGAGGTATTCCAGTATTTGTAGATATAGACCCCAAAACACTAACCATTAATCCAGATGCAGTCTTGGATTCTATTACTAGCAAAACAGTAGCGATTATCCCAGTACATATGTATGGGCAAATGGCTGATATGGACAGATTAATGGATATAGCTAAAAAGTACAATCTAAAAATTATTGAAGATTGCGCACAAGCACATGGGGCTACTTATTATGGCAACTATGCTGGTAGTATGGGAGATTTTGGTTGTTTTTCTTTCTATAATGGTAAAAATATAGGCGGATTAGAAGATGGTGGCATGATCACAATGCAAGATGCAAAGAATGTGTCACAAGTCCTTCGTTTATCTGATTTAGGTAGAATCCCTGGAAATCGTTATAATCACGAGGTCTTTGGGCTAAGAGGGCGTATGGGAGAGTTTACAGCCGCATTAATAAATTTAGAATTAAAATTCTTAGAAGAGTGGAACCAACGTCGTAATTATATTGCTAATTATTACAACGCTCATTTTGATGGTTTACCACTACAGATTCCTTTTGTTGCTCCAGGGCGAACTCATGTTTATTATCTATACACTGTGATAACGGATTCAGTCCAGACAAGACAGAAATTAGAAGACCACTTAATTTCTGTTGGCATCGAAACTATGAGAATATATCCGAAATTGATTCCAGATCAACCTGTTTATCAAAATGGTTTACCTCATCGGGTAGGACGATTAACAATAGCAAAGCAAATCGTGGAAAGGTTATTATCTTTACCAGTCTATCCAGAATTGGAGATGACGGATCTTAACAGAATAGTTAAAGCAGTGCAGCAAGTATTTTGCCAGTAGTCGATAGTCATACCAAATCCCCTTGATTTAGGAGGTGTTTTTTGTAGGGCAATGTATCAAAAAGGTTGGTAATCGGAGTATACCTGAAAGGTGTTTGACAGGGCTTCTGGACTATGAGAGCAAGCGTGAGGATGATTTTAGCGATAGCGGTGGCATTCTCGCTTACTTAAGTTAGGTTGGGAGCGATCCCGTTTCCTTAGGCGAGAATAACACAAAATCATCCCCACTTGCGGCCGTTGTGGACAAATTATGACTGTCAATCTACGGAGCTGGATGGCCCAAAGGATGCTCCCAGGACTGCCAGATCGCTAACACTCGATTTCGTGTGCCTGCCACTGGCCAGTATAATAGACATCTTGCAAAAGTATTTTTCTAATAGTGTTCTTGATGCAATAGCGAGTGGGGGAAACCACGGCAGTCGCTCATGGGGAGGGGCTGTGTGCGGAACCTGCGTCCGCACCGCTGTTTGCCCCGTGGAAACCACGGCAGTCGCTCATGGGGGAAACCCCCAAGACCGCGCTGCCTCCCCAAGACCGCGCTGCCTCCCCAAGACCGCGCTGCCTCCCCAAGACCGTAATGGTGCGCTTTCCGTGATGGCGAGGGATTGCTCGCCGCCACGGGTCGCACCTCTGCATCGCTTTGCGTCAATTCTTGTCCACTGTTCCGGTGATCCGCTGTTCCCTGTTCCCGACAACTGCCGCGAAGTCTAATCAAACCTGAGATTGAAAAATGGTAGTAAGCGAGGGCAGGCATCCGCTTCGCCACGAAATCCCTGGCAGTCCTGTGAAGATGAACAGAATTTTTAGGCTCTACGGAACCTACTGTGTAAAACTAACCATCAAAATGCCAAGTTAAAAAACTTCTCAGTCTGAAATTATCAAAATTTATGAATCCATCGGCTCTTCGTTTAATTAGCTTCAGCTTATTGTTGATTATGTGATGCCATAATTCTTAATTATCTCTATTGGCCTTGGCTGTTGAGATTATTATTTAATAATAAATCTCTAAGTCAATATTTACAAGATTTAGATTAATTAATTTATTAATTATTTTTTTGACAGTTACTCGAAATTACCCAAGAGGTTGGAGATAAATTATTATAAAAATTCATATTTATATTGAAAGACTGAGCCGATGTTGAGGTAATCTCCTGTCAATAGGAATCAACTTCTTCTTGATGAATGTCAAATTTTGTGAATGTATTCAACATTTCTTAATATATTCACTATTTCATGAGAGGAGTGTATATAATTGCTATCGGGGTGAAAGCTATAGGGCGCTGCGCCGCAGTGGCTAAGGGATTCCAGCGCTAGTAGCTTCACTAAATCTCCCCTGAAGACGGGAGGTTCAAGGACTCCCTTCTCCCTAGCACTTCTCTGGATAACCAATAGATGTTTAACTACTCAGCGTCAAAATTGCCTGGACTTCAATCCCTGTGGGATGAATCTATTGGCGATTCGCGGGTATGTGTAGCCGTTCTTGACGGATCAGTTGATCTATCTCATCCCAGCTTTCAAGGGGCTCAGCTAACTAAGCTGCCTACACTGGTTTCAGATGCTCCTGTGGGGAAGATGGCTAGTCATGGTACTCACATTGCCAGCGTAATTTTTGGGCAGCATGGTAGTCCAGTTCAGGGAATTGCCCCCGGTTGTCGTGGGCTGATTGTGCCAGTATTCTCTGATCGTCAGAATCGTTCACTGTTGCAAATAGACCTAGCTCGAGCCATTAATCAGGCGGTTGAACAAGGAGCTAATGTCATAAATATCAGTGGAGGCGAACTCAGTGAATCTGGTGCAGCAGACCCCATTTTAGAAAAGGCTGTCCGTCACTGTCATGAGAATGGTGTTTTAATCATTGCAGCAGCGGGAAATAATGCCTGTGAATGTCTTCATGTTCCGGCAGCTTTGCCCTCGGTACTAGCTGTGGGTGCAATGAATGACCAGGGATTGCCAATCGATTTTAGTAATTGGGGTCAGGCTTACCAAAACCAGGGAATCTTGGCTCCTGGTGAAAACATCTTGGGAGCCATGCTTGGTGGAGGTACCACCCTAAAATTTGGGACTAGCTTTGCGACTCCAATTGTATCTGGGCTGGTAGCACTGTTAATGAGCATCCAGCTCAAACGAGGAGAAAAACCCGATCCTCACTTCATCCGTCAGGCACTGCTTGAAAGTGCCTTACCTTGCCACCCAGATACAGTTCCAGATGCTCGTCGTTGTCTGGCAGGTCGTCTCAATATTCCTGGAGCATATGAGTTGATTACTAAAGGGGAAACACAAGAAATGTCCAATCAGAATTGGGAGGTGGAAAGAATGCAACCCAGTGAAGCCAGTAATTTGGGTTCGGCTGAATCGGTTAATCAGCAGCAAGTCTACGAAACGACGGTTGTCCCCAGTGCTAGTTCTGGACAAATGGGAGTCGTTCCCGCTGCCCATCATCAACCAGTTCAGCAAGCCATGCCAGTTCAACAGGGAATGCCCGTTCATTATCAGCAGATGGGAGTCGTTCCCGCTGGCTATAATCAACCGGTTCAGCACGCCATGGCAGTTCAACAGGGAATGCCCGTTGATTATCAGCAGATGGGAGTCGTTCCTGCTGCCCATCATCAACCAGTTCAGCAAGCTATGCCAGTTCAACAGGGAATGCCCGTTGATTATCAGCAGATGGGAGTCGTTCCCGCTGGCCATCATCAACCAGTTCAGCAAGCCATGCCCGTTCAACAGGGAATGCCCGTTGATTATCAGCAGATGGGAGTCGTTCCCGCTGGCCATCATCAACCAGTTCAGCAAGCCATGCCCGTTCATCCAGTTCATCATGGGCAGATGGGAGTCGTTCCCGCTGCTCAGACTGCACCCATTCAGCAAGCCATGCCAGTTCAACAGGGAATGCCGGTTCATTATCAGCAGATGGGAGTGGTTCCCGCTGGCTATAATCAACCGGTTCAGCAAGCCATGCCCGTTCAACAGGGAATGCCGGTTCATTATCAGCAGATGGGAGTGGTTCCCGCTGGCTATAATCAACCGGTTCAGCAAGCCATGCCCGTTCAACAGGGAATGCCAGTTCATTATCAGCAGATGGGAGTGGTTCCCGCTGGCTATAATCAACCGGTTCAGCAAGCCATGCCCGTTCAACAGGGAATGCCGGTTCATTATCAGCAGATGGGAGTCGTTCCCGCTGCTCAGACTGCACCGGTTCAGCACGCCACGCCCGTTCAACAGGGAATGCCGGTTCATTATGGGCAGATGGGTGCGGTACCCGCTATAGCTGCTAACACCGTTGCTCCTACTAGGGTTACCCCCAGCGGTGTCGTCCCTTCCATGGGATGTGGCTGTGATAGTGGGTCAAAGGCTTTGGTTTACGCAATCGGCACCATTGGCTATGACTTTGGCACAGAGGCTCGTCAAGATAGCTTTAAGCAGCTGATGCCCTTAGTGGATTCTCAAAACGTTAATAGAGAAGTTTCAGCAGAGAATGAAAATACTGAGACTGCTGTTCCTGCTAATCCATTTGATGTGAGGCAGATGACTAACTATCTTCTGGGTACTCCCATACTCGATGGCAATGGTGATCTGCAGCTAGATAGCCAGAACGACTATGAAGTCCGCCGTAATGAGGGAACAGACAACCTATCAGAAACTCAATCCCTGATTTGGACATTGAATCTAGAGCTGACCCCCATTTATGCTATTGAGGCGAAAGGTCCATCTGCTCAATTGGTGTACAAGCAATTGAGCAAGTTTCTAGAGGGGCAGGCTTTGCCACAAATTGCCCAGAACGATTACAACAAAGGATACATCGATAAAGTTTCAATCCCAGGAATTTTAACAGGTAAAACCGTTCAACTATTCTCTGGTCAAGTTGTTCCTGTACTTGAACTGTATAATCTGCGAGGACTGTACGGTTGGCACATTGAGATCTTAATCCAGGATGTCATTAACGCAGTTATGGCAGGCGGCATAGATGAAAGCCTGTTGAATCAATTGATTGAGGCGACCGATTATGCATTAAGAGCGTTTCTACAACGCATTTACTACGATCTGCGTAATCTTGGTCAAACCTCCCAAGAACGTGCTTTCAACTATGCTGCGACCAATGCCTTTCAGTTTGCAGATGCCTTAGTGACTGTACTACAGACTTCGTCGAGTTCAACTGCTGGGTCTATGCAGCTTGATACCATTGGGGTTGAACGAAGCCCCTTCTGCCGAGTCGATTCAGACTGCTGGGATGTCAAGCTTAAGTTCTTTGACCCAGAAAACGATAGACGAGCCAAAAAAATCCTGCGATATACAATTGATGTTAGCGATATTATGCCGGTGACCATGGGTCAACCCAGAATTTGGGATGCGCTCTAGTCAGATATTTTTTTTAAAAAAGGAGAAACGGCCATGAAATGTCCTAAGCAAGCTGTACCTGTTCAACGTCCTTCCACCTCAGCAGCAATATCTAACGAGAAAGGGGTTAAACCTAGCACTACTGCCTTTGAGGAAATACTGAGAGGGACATCAGGTGCATCAGGCTTGGAAGTAACCCTCAAATTCTGAGTCCAAATTGATTGGATTTGATGAGGGAAACTGGTCTGTGCTAGGTAGTTACAGACCCATCAACAACCATTAACAAAGGTAAACATCCATGACGCGATCAAGTTATGAAACTACCGAAGCAATCTGTACCCGTTAAAAGACCAGACCTGATTGACCCTTCCACAACAGTAGACCTGCAAATATTAATAGATGCAGGGGCAGTGGAGGAGTTGCGCAACCTTAAATTTGATTTACTTCATGGTGCCAACTATAACAATCCCATGAGATTCTTGATGCCAGCCAACTTCTGTGGCTGTCAGATATTCTCTGGACAGTCAAGAGCAAGATGCTCAGCTACCTATGGTGGGCTTTAGAGTTGAAGTATTGCTTAGCTTAGAAGTTGAGCGCCTCGCAGCCAAACCCCTAAAAATAGGGATAATAATGTATTTAACCGTATAAATCAGACATGGACAATTTACTAGCGCTATGGTATAATTAAAATAGGACACAGAGTTTTGCGACCATGCCAAAAAAAGTAGGAGCAACCAGGAAGATATCGACTCAAATCGTCCCTGTAGTGGGGATAGCAAAGTCGGTTGAGCTTGAGTTACTGTCTACTATGAAAAAACTTGGTGTGGTTCGCTCTGAGTCTTACAACAAATTGGGAAGCATTAGCTACTGGGGACTCGACTGGAAAAAAGCATACCCAGAAGTCAGGAGTTTTAGAAGTCCCGAATCCCTGGGATTGCCCTCTAAATTGATGGAATGGACGGTCAGTGATGTAGCCAAGGCCATTACAGCGAGCCAAGCTGCTTGCACTGAAGCGGTAATTAAAAAGGTTTACAAAAGGTTCCCTGGGAAAGATAACCAAAAGAAGCGGAAAGAGCTTTGCAAACAACTTAAGACCGTAGCTTTCCTCGATAACTCCCTCTTACACAGATTTGTCAGAAAGGAATTTCAGCGGGGACATTCTTGGGGTAAAAACCAGATAGTCTATCAACAAGGAGGGTACAAATGCAAAAGACTTTCCCGTAATACTTACCAGTTAGAAATAGCTGGATTAAAAAGAGGGAAGAGGAACAGGATAGTTGTTAGGTCTAACCGAAAAATAAAAGGACAAATAAGGTTAATCCACAACCAACTCCTGCAAAGATTTGAAATTCACTTCTTGGTAGACTATGGAACCGTAGAGATTTCATCTGAACGTCGGAGTATAGGAGTAGACAAGGGTTACACTGAGGCTTTCTATGACTCAGAGGGTCAAGCTCACGGAAAAGAACTAGGAAAAGTAGCCACCAAAAAGTCTGAGCGCATATGTGCAAAGAACCGGAACAGGGGTAAGCTTTGGGCACTTCATAGAAAACTAGAAAAAATAGACCCGGCCAAGTCGGCTCGAATACTCGAAAATAATCTGACCAGAAAAACAGAAAATCGCCGTTACAGAAAAAATCAATCAGAACTGACGGCGATAATAGGAGCAGCCTCTAAGTCTCTTTTTAATGGGGAATCTTTAAAGGTGTTTGCTGAAGATTTAACACAGCCGATCCGAAATAAGCGCCAGTCTAAGGCCGTGTCCCGCAAACTCAATAGTTGGATGAAAGGAGTTATGCGAGATTCTTTGCAGAAATGGGCTGATTGGACTGGCTCGCTTGTCACAGAAGTTCAGCCTAGTTACACGTCGCAAATTGACTCCAGAAATGGAACCCTGTTGGGGAAAAGGACTGGGGACAATTTTACCGGATTTGATGGGGTCGTGTTACAGGCTGACTGCAATGCTGCTAAGAACATCCTTGCCAGAGGTACAGACAAGGAGATTTCTCGGTACATGAACAAGACCGAGGTTCAGGCCGTATTGTTGCGTCGTACCGCGCGTTTTTTGAAAGGGATGGGACTTAGTCTGCTTGATGCAGTCGAGCTTGGATGGATTGACTCTAAGCATACCAAAACTAAGGCTTTCAAGGAACTCCTCAACGGGATTTGAGGAACGCCTAGAAAAGATGAGTGGAAGACTTACTCCAATGGTTCATGACCACTCCTCACTCAGGCAACAAGAAAATGCACCTTGACCGTTTGATATTGGTTTGTCCCAATTAATACCGGTTTAAGAGTATCCCGATTTGATGGTGTTGGCTCGACTAACTAACTCCAGGATTCAACTTAGTAATAAAAGCCATGAATATTCACCAGGCCATTTATCGAACAATAGCCAAAAAAAAAAGCAAACCTCCGAGTACCTCAGAAGCTGAGCCGACGGTTCAACTGACTGAAATTGTTGACAAATTATTGGCAAAGCTACAGAAACAAAGCAACCTGCAACATTTTTCCTGGGTTGTTCAAAACGACCCTAATCTGCAAGCAGAACTGAACAAGATAACGGATAAAGGTGCCTTTGTCGAACAATTGCTGGCTCTCGCCAAAACTCAGGGTGGTTACAACTTTGCCGCTCAAGATGTGATGACAATGCCTGGATCGTGGAGTGCTAATTCTGTTGAGGAGCTGATCTCAGCATTCTACAAATTGGCCCAGGGAAGCCTGGAACACTTTCTGACAGATGTTAAACAAGATCCAGCCTTGCAACAAAAGCTAAGTGAGAAGCTGCAGACAACAACTGACAAAGGCAACCTTGCCCAAGTTCTAGTCAAACTCGGTAAAGCGGAAGGTTATTCCTTTACAGCAGAAGATGTTGAAGAGGTCGCACAGGGAATCTGATTAAACTTGATTCAGGAGAAACGGTGATGAAACTTCCCATTCAAGCTGGGCATGTCCCCCCTTGGTTAGGGTATGTGTTAGGCGAAAACTCACATCTAATCAAGTAAGTAACAGCCTAGTTCAGGAGAAATAATCATGAAATTACCGAAACAAACTGCACCCATTCAACGAAAAGTTTCCGGGACTACCCTGTCCTTGAATAATGGTGTCAATGGTGTTGAAGCTAGTGACACTATAGATGATGTTCTTAGAGTTACGGAGGCTGTAGCTCCAATTGTAACTCCAGTTTTAACGGCAGCTATAGGCTCTCTTATCTAGCACTAATTGTCTCGTAGGAATGATCCTTCAGGAGTCTGAGCATGAGTCTTACTTCCTTACCCGTTCAAGACATCTCTGATACAGCCTTCCTCACAGCCTTCTATCGGGTTCTGGAGAGCGATCGCCCAGACGCTCATTTTCAGGATCCCTATGCCCGGATTTTGGCGGGAACTCGGGGACAGCAGGTGTTGCAGCAAATGCCCCAGCAGGAGGCCCACGCCCCTGGGTGTATCGTGCGCACCTGTGTTATGGACGAGTTGATTATCCAGAGTATTGAGCAAGGGGGAGTCGATGCAGTTCTGAACTTAGGAGCAGGACTTGATACCCGTGCCTACCGTCTGCCTGTACCAGCTTCACTCCTGTGGATTGAGGTTGATTTCCCTACTGTCTTAGACTATAAAGCTAGTAAACTGGCTAGCATCAAGCCTGGGTGCAGACTCAAATCTGTTCCCCTTGACGTGACCAATTCCCAAGCAAGGCAGCGTCTTTTTCGGGACATTGGCTCTGAGACAAAAAAGGTACTGATCGTAACGGAAGGGCTGCTTGTCTATCTGAATCCTGAGCAAGTTGCAGCCCTAGCTAGGGATTTGTGGGCACAGCCCCAGTTGAGTTGGTGGCTCACGGATCTGGCTTCCCATAGTGGGTTGCAGCTCATCCAAAACAGTCTGGATCAGGCTACAGCTAATGGTGAAGCCAAGCTTCAATTCGCTCCTGCCGAGGGGACAAACTTTTTTTGGCAATTAGGTTGGGAAACCACTGAATTTCGTTCTCTCCTAGAAGAAGGACAGCGTTTGCAGCGTTTAGACCTGCCTGAGGCACTGCTGGCGTTATTATCCTCCCCAGAACATCAAGAAAGTTTGCGCAAGTTAGTTGGCTTTGCTTTGATGAGGCGATCATAAGGTGGAAGGGAATCATTCCTAACTGACTCTCTTTCTGTCTAACCATTGACGAATTAACTAAAACAAGGAGCAATCATATGAAACTTCCAGTTCAAGTTAAGCCCGTTAGCCGGGACTCCCTAGGAAAAACTTATTTAGGCTTCAAGACTGGTATTAATCCAATTGCAGCTCTAAACCAAGGGCGGCAAGTGCAAGCATCTAATGGTAATCTTCTAGCACCACCACCACCGGTTAACCCTGGGCCAACAGCTCTGCCACCCATCTCACAAAACTGTAAAAACTGCATAGACCAGCAAGTGGGGCAAGGTCTGTCAAGAAGCGCAGCCTGGAATGCTTGCTTCAGCATCCCGACTATATGCCCAGGGGCGTAACATTGCTCGACCCTAAAATTCCTGGGTGAGGGGCTCAAAGCCCCTTAAGGTCACGCAAATCGCCGTTTTTTTATACTATTGGGTTTAATAATAGAAAAACAGGGGCGAAACCGCTGCCACTCGGGAGCTTCAGCGAACCGAAAAATTGAAAATGAAACAGCCCTGCGAATATATGCCCGTGAGCAGAGACTTATTCGGAAAAACCTAATTTAGGTTTCAAGGCTGCTAAATTCTGGGAGCGTATTAGAACATATAGTCGCGAACCTAAATGATAGCAAATGTGTGATTGCACTAGTTTTCTAAGTGCCATCACACTTTCTGTGCATAATTGCCTCTAGGGAGGTATCCTCAATAATATAAAGTCTGGTTGAACACCCTTAATGAAATCCCAAATTTCAGAAGGGAAAAAAGAGTATGAAACTTCCAAATCAAGCTTCACCCGTCAGGAGATTGGTTGTCCAGAACTATTTAGGTGTACAAGAGACCCTAGAGGAAGTAGCTAGCCAAAGGAACTCTTGGGAGTTGAAGCTAAAAAAAGAAAATGATTCCTCCTCTCCCTTCGAAGATATCAAGAAAACATTTGATATTGTTGCAAAATCTGAGTTGGAGGAAGTTTCATCTGGGGAAAGCAGTACTAAGGAAACCCCTAACCCCATTCCTGAACCTCCTGATCAGATTCAGGAATACCCCAGTGATACTGGACTTTGGACAAAATTGGGAAGGATTCTGCAACACCTAGCGATGCCAGCAATTTCCCGTCCGTCCGACTCTTCTGGCAGGGTAGTTTGAACACCCTTAATGAAATCCAAAATTTCAGAAGGGAAAAAAGAGCATGAAACTTCCAAATCAAGCTTCACCCGTCAGGAGATTGGTTATCCAGAACTATTCAGGTCTACAAGATACCCTAGAGGAATTAGCTAGCCAAAGGAACTCTTCGGAGTTGAAGCTAAAAAAAGAAAATGATTCCTCCTCTCCCTTCAAAGATGCCGAGGAAACATTGGAGGAAGTTTCATCTGAGGGAAGTAGTACTAAGGAAACCCCTAACCCCATTCCTGAACCTCCTGATCAGATTCAGGAATACCCCAGTGATATTGGACTTTGGATAAAACTTTGTAACTTCTTTTCCTGCATCAAAAATCCCCCCATCTAATATCAAGTCTGGTTGAATACCCATAATTAAGGAGAGAGTGGGGAGGGTGGGAGGTGTGGGGAGATGGGGAGATAGGGAGATTTTTATTAAGGGTAATTATCCCGACATGATATAGCGCTACGCGCAAGTCAGAAGTTAGTGCGGCTTGTTCCTACTAGGAGCCTCTAGAAAATAGAGGGGTATGAGTAGGGGACTTCGCGAGGAATAAAAACCTCAAAAGTCTAACTGTCTAACGGATGCGGGTGAAAACCCCGCCCTTCAGGAG
>NZ_JAAHHE010000679.1:0-2291 GCF_010692525.1 Moorena sp. SIO3B2 | reverse complement strand
TCTGGATCTGGCCATCTACTCATTTTTGTTTACCTCTCTTGAGAAAAAATTGTTAATTGTTAATTTCTAATTACCAATTGCCAGCCATTGAATATGCCATCCTCTGCTATTGGCAAAATCTGGTGTTAGGTTTGGTCTTCCATCTCTATCACTAGGAAATCTCACATAAACACGGAAACCTTGGTTAGTCCGGTTGTATGCAGAACTTCCGCCTGTTGTTTCCCAATTAAAGCTATTGCCATGCAGATTTACTAGGTAAATTGGTGTCGATTTAAAACCACAGGCTGAAGTATCTACATCTACATAAATACCTCCACCACCACCATAAACTTGCCAATTAGTTGAGCCTTCGGGAGTTTTTCCACAACAGATCCTTAACGCTGTTCCTGAGGTGTCTTGGGCTGCACCTAGTAGCTTGCCTATTACGTGTAACTCGGCTTCTGGGTTGGTTGTACCGATACCAACGTTACCATTGGAAGATATTCGCATACGCTCATAGGTTCTATCTCTATAAGAGAAAAATTGTTCTCCCTCTACGGTAGGAGTAGCGCTATCTGTGGGTTTGGTGAAGAATGAAATTCCATTTGTATACAAAAGTTCGATGGCACTAACACCATCTGGGTTGCTGTGGGAATAATCAACACGATTATTCTCAGTTTCGCTCACACGAGCTTTATTGGCGATGATGGTTGCAGCTCCACTGCCAGTTTCCCCAATGTGTGCGTAGTCAAATTTAATATTTTTATTCCGTCCTCCCATGTCTAAAGCTTGTGTTGGATTTGTTGTCCCAATGCCAACATGACCGTTGGTCCCACGAATCACAATACCCAAAGACCTAGGATTGGCGTTAAGTCGAATACTGCTATCATCCTCGCTCGGCTCGATGAACACACCTAGTTGATCTACCCCCATCCTGGCGTTTTTATTGACCTGTGGATTACTAATTTTGAGTGCATCATTACTGCCAGGTGAGTAAATATGGAGCTTGGCCCTAGGACTGTTTGTGCCAATGCCGACATTAGCAGTAGCGATCGCATCCCTAACACTTAAACTCCCATCCACACTCACCGAACCAGTGGTATGCAAAGCATCATCTATCCTAAGCGCCCCTGAGGAGTGTCCTGAGCGAATTACGCCGGTAATTTTAACTTCATCACTGTCTTGGTCACCCAAGGACACATTTCCGGCAATATGCTCCGTATCACGGGCAATTACGTTTCCTTGTACTTCCAAATTCCCCGATACCTGTAGATTACCCCCTACTGACAAGTTATTAGTGGCAAAATCTTGGCTAGCAGTACCGTTGAGAGCCGCTTTGGTATCGAGGGCATTATTAACTTGACTAATTTGCCCATCGACATAGGTTTTAACCGCTTGTTCGGTGGGGACAGCTAAATTGCTGTTATCTGCTAGGTTTCCATCACTGGAAAATGCGTTTATCGATAATGTTCCTAGTTGGAAATTACCATCGACAGTCAGGTTTTCATCAATGGTGAGGGAGCCATTAAGGTTTAAGTTTCTAGCGGAAATATCACCGATTACTTCCAACTCCTGGGAGGGAGTTTCTGTCCCAATGCCAACTTTGCCATCAACTGTAAGTGTTGGAAGTGTCCAATTAAAAGGCATGTTTATTTACCTCTGTTGATCAAAACGTGTTAATTGTTAATTTATAATTCCCGGTAGCGGTACTAATTACCAATTGCCAGCCATTGAATATGCCATCCTCTGCTATTGGCAAATTCTGGTGTTAGGTTTGGTCTTCCATCTCTATCACTAGAAAATCGCACATAAACCCTGAAACCTTGGTTAGTCCTGTCGTATGCAGAACTTCCGCCTGTTGTTTCCCAATTATCACCGTTTCCATGCATATTAACTAGGTAAATTGGTGTCGATTGAAAACCACAAACTGAAGTATCTACATCTACATAAATACCTGCACCACCACTCATTGGTTTCCAATTAGTTGAGCCTTCGGGAGTTTTTCCACAACAGATTCTTAAGGCTGTTCCTGAGGTGTCTTGGGCTGCGCCGAGTAGTTGGCCGAGTACGTGTAACTCGGCTTCTGGGTTGCTTGTACCGATACCAACTTTATTCTTGACAGTAAGATCGATATCTTCAGGCCAACTGTATTTGCTCATAGTATTTGCTCCTTTATCACTTGCAGATCATTGAAATGTACGGATTTTTTGGGGTTGCTTAATAATGGAATGATTGTAAGAGTTTTGTAGAACTGGCATCTTGCCAGTTTCATGCGCTTTCCGCATCTAATTATTAAATTCGCCACGGGTCGC
>NZ_JAAHHE010000678.1:0-2296 GCF_010692525.1 Moorena sp. SIO3B2 | reverse complement strand
TGGGCAAAAAGAAAGCTAATCAACAACCTCCAGATTTGCGCACTATACTTCACCTTGGACTATATCAGCTGCGCTATCAAGGCCGAATTCCTGCTTCAGCAGCGGTCAATACCACCGTTGACCTAGCCAAGAACAATGGCTTCAAAGGACTGGCAGGGGTGGTTAATGGTTTACTACGAAACTATGCCCGTTTAGCTACCAATTCCCCTGACCCTTTGCAGTTGCCAGCAGGGGATATGGAGCGTTTGGGCATTTTACACAGTTTTCCCGATTGGATGATCGAGCTGTGGTTACAACAGCTGGGACTAGAGGAAACAGAACAGCTGTGTCAATGGTTTAACCAATCTCCTACTATTGACTTACGGGTAAATCCCCTCAAGGTGTCCATTGAGGAAGTGGAGGCAGGGATGCAATCTGCTGAACTGGCTATTCAGCGGGTACCTCCCTTGGTCTCCCACCAGGACGAGGGGAATGGTGAGATTATCCCTATGTTCAGCAACTCAGCTCAGCTCCCCCAAGCACTGCGCGTTGTGGGTGGTGTTGGTGCAATTCAAGAGCTACCAGGATTTAAGGAGGGTTGGTGGACTGTTCAAGATTGTAGTGCCCAGCTGGTCAGTTATCTGTTGGACCCTCAACCTGGTGATGTGGTGATTGATGCCTGTGCTGCACCGGGGGGCAAGACAACTCATATTGCGGAATTAATGGCAGATCAGGGCAAGATTTGGGCATGCGATCGCTCAGCTTCCCGCCTCAAAAAAGTCCAACAGAATGCCGAACGGTTACAATTACAATCGATTCACATTACTACTGGTGATAGTCGGGATTGCCCTGAATTTACTAACATTGCTAATGCTGTATTATTAGATGCTCCCTGTTCCGGTAATGGTACCCTTCACCGACGTCCTGATATTCGTTGGCGCATGACTCCAGAAAAAGTCCAGGAACTTACTGTTTTGCAAAAACAATTGTTAGAGCATACCGCAACTTGGGTCAAGCCCGGAGGTGTTTTAGTGTATGCTACCTGTACCTTAAATCCTCAAGAAAATGATGCGGTAATACAATGGTTTCTGGAAGGTCATTCTCAGTGGCAAATTGAGCCCCCTACTCTTTCGTTTCTTAAGGAGTTTTCAACACCGGAAGGTTGGCTGAAAGTTGTGCCCTATCGAGACCAGATGGATGGTTTTTTTATGGTGCGGTTGAAGCGAATGATATAGCAGAAGTCAGAAGTCGGGAGCTTGTAGGGTGGGCAAAAATAGTTTTTTTTTATTATTAATGATTATACTATTTTGCCCACCCTACGTTAATTGGTATTTTTTTGAACTTTTTCTTAATCTGTTAGGACAACTGATTAATTTCATCGATACTCAACCCCGTATATTGAGCAATATCATTCAAGGGTAACCCGGCTGCCTTCATCTGTTTAGCAATCTGCTGTTTTTCTTCAAGTATACCTTGTTCTCGTCCTTCTAGCCTTCTTTCTTCTCGTCCTTGTTCTCGTCCTTCCCTTTTGGCGAAACTTAATGCACCTCGCCAGTCCTGTAAGGCCATTTCCTGTTTCCAGATCTTTTCCAATTCTGACTCACTCAACCCCGCTTGATTCGCTATAGTTAAGGCTTTTTCTAGCTGTGGGATTTCCCTGAGCTGGTCAGGAATAATTTCTAAGTTAGGCGCTTCTTTGATAAAAAAGATCCACTTATCTATTACACTTTCCAAGTCTTCCAATTGCTTAGTAAATTTCGGGAGTTCCACAAACACCAGCTTTAACTCGTTCTCCTGATAAGGCAAGTGGTCTTCTTCCTCTTGAAAGTAAAAACAGCTAATGACTTTTTCGGTTGAGGGGAATAACTTAAAATCCGTGATGGTTAAAGCAATGACCGGATTTAAATCGAAATATCCCTGTCCCGATTTAAGTTGATTACCATAGGTTTTGCACAAGTTATACACCACTCGCTTCTCGAAAGCCTCCACATTCCAGAGTTGCATCTCAATGATGACAGTCGTTTTATCTTCTAATACTGCCTTAACATCCAGATAGGTGTCTTTTAAATCTACTACATCCCCGGCACTATAAGGATCAATAATTTCTAAATCCTCGATAACGCAATTACCAGAGTAGATCATGGCATTGAGAAAGGAAATCAGAATATCCTTACTCTGATCTGAGCCAAAGATTTTTTTGAAAGCAAAGTCAGTTTTTGGGCTGATGAATCTCATGGTTTTACAGGTTGATATAGGGAATCGGGAATCGGGAATCGGGAATCGGGAGGCGTAGGGTGCGTTAGGGGTGGGCTAGCCA
>NZ_JAAHHE010000677.1:0-2299 GCF_010692525.1 Moorena sp. SIO3B2 | reverse complement strand
GGAGGAAAGTAATAAAGTTTGGGCAAGATTTACAGATGATGAGAGCTTTCATTTGATTGGCACACCTAATCTGTTGGTAGATGGTGAGATTCGTGCAGGTAATTCAGATATTTACTTTACAAAAACTAATCATAACCACACTGGAATAGGAAATGCTGATGGTTATGCTGCTATTGAGAATGCCGCCAACCACGATGCTCTGATGATTCTGGGAAGGAGTGGTACATCAGTGGGAAGGCAAGTTAAGCTCTGGGATTATTTAAAAGTCCACGGCAGTGTCTCAATTACAAACAGTTTATATGTTGGGTCTTTACCTTATCGTGATGATCGCAATGTGCAGTGGGATGACAGTACTAAACAAATATGTTACGACAATTCTTCCGCTAGATCGAAGGAAAATATCATTTCTCTGGAAGACGATTTTTCTAAAATTTTGACAGTAGAACCCAAGACTTATACACGACCTAACCATCCCAATCGTTGGGAAATTGGATACATTGCTGAAGAGCTTCACGAGATTGGTCTTAACAAACTTGTTTACTACGACCAACAGGGGTTACCTGAAGCAATTAATTACCGAAAAATCAGTATGTACTTAGTTGAAGTTATCAAAGATATGGCTCACAAGAGCAGCAACTATGAACAACGGATCAATCAATTGGAACTTCAACTAAATCAACTAGTGTCAGATGACTAAGTTGAGCAAGATTGGGAGGTAGGGTAAAATGATGGGATTGAAAGCCCAACCAAACAACAACAATCGTAGGGTGGGCATTGCTGATAAAGATCATTATTGAACACCGATCAATGAAATGGGCAATGCCCACCAATGCCCAACCAACCCAATA
Organism: Moorena sp. SIO3B2; assembly: GCF_010692525.1. Lineage (NCBI taxonomy): Bacteria > Bacillati > Cyanobacteriota > Cyanophyceae > Coleofasciculales > Coleofasciculaceae > Moorena > Moorena sp. SIO3B2. The sequence goes on along the minus strand of NZ_JAAHHE010000677.1, from coordinate 1,451 downwards.
TCCATAGTTTATTGACCACGATTTTTACCTAGAAATACCTTTTACTTACTGATTAAACTAAACCATGAAAGAAAAACTCGAACAACGCTTACAATCCCTAAAATCCGAATATGAAGCTGGTCAAAAAATGCTAGCGGAACTAGAAGCGAAACAAGCTAACCTCCGAGAAACCTTACTCCGCATTAGTGGCGCAATTCAGGTACTGGAAGAAACCTTAGGGGAACCAACTGATACAGCCGAAAACAACACTCAGCCATCGGAGGTAGTTGGTGCTCAAGTAGAGTAGGGAGTAGGGAATCGGGAATCGGGAGCGGTGCGACCCGTGGCGAATTTAATTCGCCTACGGAAAGCGCACCGAGGGAGTCGGGAATCGGGAGATATATTGTAGGGTGGGCATTGCTGATAAAGATCATGATTGAACGCTGAGGCATTAAATGGGCAATGCCCACCAATACCCAATTAGAATCGGGAATCGGGAATCGGGAATCGAATCGTAGGGTGGGCATTGCTGATAAAGATCATGATTGAACCCCGAACAATTAAATGGGCAATGCCCACCAATACCCAATCATAATCGGGAATCGGGAATCGGCAATCGAATCGTAGGGTGTGCATTGTTAATTACAATCATGATTGAACCCCGAACAATTAAATAGGCAATGCCCACCAATATCCAATCATAATCGGGAATCGGCAATCGAATCGTAGGGTGGGCATTGTTAATTACAATCATGATTGAACCCCGAACAATTAAATAGGCAATGGCCACCAATATCCAAAAATCCATGGGTACTCTGGTTGGTGGGCATTGCCCAGATGAATTCCGGCAGCATAGGGGGTTGGAAACAGGCTTTTCCCACCCTACAAAATGATCATGATTTAACGGCGAACAATTAAATAGGCAATGGCCACCAATACCAAAAATCCATGGGTGCTCTGGTTGGTGGGCATTGCCCAGGTGAATTCCGGCAGCATTTGGGGTGGGAAACCAGCAATGCCCACCCTACAGAATGCTACAAAATGCGTACGCACTAAGGAAATGGCCACGCTACGGGAACGAGGTTTATGTTAAGCTGTTCGGTGTAGCGTGGGTCCAAGGCTCACGGCTGACAGCTGACCCCTGAATGCTTAGGTTATGGAAACGACAAAATTGTTGAGTCAAGGTCAAGTTATTATTCCTAAGTCTCTGCGAGATGCTCATGACTGGGAAACAGGTCTTGAGTTAATCGCAATTGATACGGGAGATGGGATTCTTTTAAAACCGAAAAACCCTTTTCCAGAAACACTATTAAATCAAGTGGCTGGTTGTTTAAAGTATGACGGCACTCCTAAAAGTCTTGAGGATATGGATGAGGCGATTCGGCAAGGGATAGAGGAGTTATGGCATGATCGCTGTTGATACGAATGTGGTTGTTCGGCTATTGACTCAGGATGATCAGTTACAGTTCAAC
>NZ_JAAHHE010000676.1:0-2301 GCF_010692525.1 Moorena sp. SIO3B2 | reverse complement strand
AAATTGCAAAACCCTTATCCAGTAAGGATTTAATCAATTGATTTCAAACAGAACTCGATCGCTGAAATCCTGACCCCGCCAGCATGTACAAAAATAAGATGCGTTTCCCCTGGACTAGGGAGTTGATTACCAAAAATTTTTGGTAATCGCGCCCCGTCCTTGGACAGCTTTTTTTTGGATTTATCCTAACGTTTGTCGCTGAGTGTGGTACTATAAAGTAGTAACGGAAAGGGTCGATATCCGATGATCATAATTGAGTTCAAAGCGTACGGCAAAAAGCCCCAATATAAAGCCATTGATGAAGCAATTCGGACAGTCAAATTCATCCGAAATTCTTGTATTCGTCTTTGGATGGACAAAAAGGGAACAGGTAAGTACGACCTCAGTAAATATTGCAAGGTCTTAGCCAAACAGTTCCCTTTTGCGAATGAATTGAACTCTACTGCCCGTCAGGCTGCCTCTGAGCGGGCATGGTCATCGATCGCCCGTTTCTACGATAACTGCAAGAAAAAAGTACCAGGAAAGAAAGGCTTTCCAAAGTTCCAGAAAAACTGCCGATCGGTTGAATATAAGCAGTCAGGTTGGAAATTATCTCCCGACAAAAAGTCGATCGTATTCAGTGATAAAAAAGGGATCGGAAAGCTCAAGCTCAAAGGTAAATGGGACTTATGGCGCTTCGACAAGAAGCAAATAAAGAGGGTTCGGATAGTACGTCGGGCTGACGGGTATTACGTTCAGTTCTGTGTTTCAGTTGTAAAACACGAAAAACTCAAACCAAGCGGAAACACTGTTGGCCTGGATGTCGGACTAAAAGAATTTTATACAGATTCCGACGGGAATTCCGAGCCTAATCCAAGATTTTATCGAACAGGAGAGAAACGGCTGAAATTTTATCAGCGGCGAGTTTCCCGAAAAAAGAAAGGCTCTGCCAACCGAAAAAAAGCCATCAATAAACTAGGCAGGACACACCTAAAAATAAGTAGGCAGCGTAAAGAACATGCTAAGAGACTGGCACGTTGCGTAATCCGATCTAACGATTTGGTCGCCTATGAAGATTTGAGGGTTAAGAACCTGGTTAAGAACCATTGTCTTGCCAAGTCTATTAATGATGCAGGTTGGTATCAATTCAGGAAATGGTTGGAGCATTTTGGTAAAAAATTCGGCAGGATAACTGTTGCAGTCAACCCCGCCTACACTAGCCAGAGTTGCTCTGAGTGTGGCGAGGTAGTGAAGAAATCTCTGTCAACTAGGACTCACACTTGCAAGTGTGGGTGTCAGCTAGATAGAGACCACAACGCCGCCATAAACATACTCCAAAGAGCCTTGAGTACGGTGGGGCACACCGGAACTTGGGTCATCGACCCGAACTCTTGTGGAGATTTAGCCTCTACTCTTCTTGGTTCCGACCAGGTTGAGCAAGCCGAATCTATGAAGCAAGAATCCCCGCGTCTTTAGACCGGGGAGTGTTAAAATACTCGTGAATTAGGGTCAATACTGCTTTGGTCATGAGGGTGCATCTATCTTACTTGATCTGATTTGTAAAGTATATTTCTAAGGGTCTGAGTCTCGTCAGGGAAAAAACATCAAACAGCATTTAACACAAAAAAATAGCAAATTCACAGCAATTAGGGAGCTTGATAACTACTTTATCTATGTCTGAACCATCAATTACCGTTACAGTCAAGCTTTTTGCTGCCTATCAAGAAACCTATGGCTTGCCAGAACTCCAGTTAGGATTTCCTCCTCAAACATCAGTATCAGCGGTGCTAGACCGTTTACTGAGTGAACACCCAGAGCTGGAGCAATGGCGTGAAGTGACCCGCTTTGGCATCAATCTGCAATTTGTTCCCCCCGATACCCCCTTGCAAGATGGGGATGAAGTGGTTCTGATTCCTCCTGTGAGCGGTGGCTAATCGATTATTGTGCCTGCAAGCCTTTTGCCTCCAAGGGCTGTGTTTCTAGAAAAACTCAGAAAAATTGACTGATATGTAGGGTTGCTTCACCATGATCAGGAATCCAGGATACCCACTGGTCTTCTGAAATCTGGCACAGCAGTAGCGCTTCATCAAAGCTATAGGGATTAGGTAGCTCTAACAGACTTACCCAAGTGCCAGGTTGGAACGCTTCCTGGGACTGATCTAAGTTGGGATTAGGGGAGCTGTTCCAAGTCAGGGTTTGGGTCTGCGGTTCTAAAAGTTTCATAGTTCGTCATCAAGATAAAAAAATTCCCGTCTACCCTAGCTGAGACTGCTTCGAGCCAAAATCTTCCCAGACAATGGGTAAACTTTAACTATTTTCTGT
>NZ_JAAHHE010000675.1:0-2329 GCF_010692525.1 Moorena sp. SIO3B2 | reverse complement strand
AAAAAAGATATTTTTCAGGGGATAAAGTAGTCATAAACCCAGAGATGTCAGAATACTTTTTGGAGTCTATCAAAGAGCCTTGGCGCTCTATTTGGGTATTTCGCTACTATGACCTAAAAGAGCGTAAATTTGACACCTATGGTAATGCCTTGGTGCGTCTGATCTACTTAATTCGTGAACTAACGGCGAATCAAGCAGGTGTTAAACCTAAGGTTAACATCATCGCCCATTCTATGGGTGGATTAATCGCTCGTGAAGCAGTTCAAGTAACCTATCCCAGCCTTGGTCTTAAGGCTGAAGACTACATCAATAAAATTATCACTTTGGGCACTCCTCACCAAGGCATTACCTTCCAAATTTTAGAAGATTGGCTGGGGTTTGGGGGAGAACTAGGTGCTCAAGAAGAATTAGAGCGCTTTAATCTCAAAAATCAAAGTAAGCTCAACAACCCCTATTCGTTCCAAAATTTTGAGAAACACTTTCCCTTAGAACGACTTTTAACTATTGTTGGCACCAACTATAAGTCTTACAATTTGCGACAAGCCTCCTTTCTCAACCGCGTTTTCTCCCCGAGATATGAGTTTGGTTCTAACTATAACCGTAGTGATGGCTTAGTTAAGCAATTCTCTGCCCAAATTCCTGGGGCACCCCGTACCTTTATCCACAAATCCCACGGTGGTTTCGACTCCGTGATTACTTCCCGAGAAGCATTTGAAGTAGCAACGCGCTTTTTCTTTGGGAATGTGCGATCGCGTTTACGTTTTGTCAACGGCCAAATCACTCGGGGTAAGGATTGGTTTGGCAAAAGTGAGTTCTTTCTGGGAGTATCCATTAAACCCCGTCTGGTGGATTTTGAACTGTTCCACCAGAGTGAGGCTGCGGAAAACTGCTATGGTCCGTTTATTAAAGAGGATTTGACCGACGAAAAGCCAGCATTTCCTTGGGCAGATGGCAAAAATCTGATCTGGGAAGGGTACTTGAATACCATATCGATTCTAGAGGATGAGAGCATCCCAGCCCAAGAGAAAGACATGGTCTTACGGCTGGACTTTTACGTCGGTGAGCGGGATTTGTTAGGTCTTGGTTTCTCTGACAATGTCATCTTCCGCAAACAATACTATATTCGGGTTCTGATTGCCAAGACACCCATAGAACTCTACCTCCATAGCGATGAAAAATTTTCTCAGCCAGATTTTACCGCCAATCCCGCTGATAAGATGAAAGAAGTGGATGGTGCCTGGGAATTTCAAGTGCAAGACACTGGATTTGAAGGAACCTTCCAGATCGAAATTGATTGTCTTCCTGAACAGGGACATCCAGAACCGTTCCTTTCCGGGATAGAGTAATGGGTAATGGTTAATTAGTAATGGGTAATGGGTAATTGGTAGTTGATGATTACCGATTACCGATTACCCTGACCCAAAAATCCAGCCACTATTTGGTAAGTGATTGTAAGCTATCAGCGTGTCGCGTATCAGCTTATGCGCTACTTGAGGTGCTACTTGAGGTAGTTATGGGCTATGGGCAAGCTACACCGAACAGCTTTTGAATAAAACCGGTAAGCATTGGTTTATCTCTGTTACGGAAAGCTGACGGCTGACCACTGACGGCTGAATGCTTACAAGTAATTAACCGGAATTGTAAATAGATTGATACTAGATTTAACCAATGGCTTCATCAAAATCAAAACGCAATGCTTCTGACTCCAAAACCTCTGGCAATCGAACTGTCTACCAGGAATTTGGCACTAGCAACGACGCTGCAGTGGAACGACCGATTCAGGAACTTCCCCCAAATCAGCAAGATTTGCGGGTACAGGCATCACGGAAGGGACGTAAGGGAAAAACCGTTACAGTAATTAGTGGATTTCAATCATCACCAGAAACCTTAACCAAGTTACTTAAACAGCTGAAAGGCCAATGTGGTAGTGGTGGTACAGTTAAAGATAATACTATTGAAATTCAAGGAAATCATACTGATAAACTAGTGCAAATAATGATTAAACTGGGCTACAAAGCTAAAGTTAGTGGTGGTTAATGGTATAAGATAAAATAAACCTGGATGTTTAAACACGGATAAACGGATAACCTAATCTTAGGTTATCCGTTTGAATTACTAATTTTAATGACTAAATTTAAATTACTAGTTTGGTAATCCTTAAAACATCGTGATCGGAACGAAGATAGGGAACTGAGGTACTTCTGAATCCAGTAACAAAGGGTCGATGATACAACTTCCAATAAATGGGACTCAGGTCATGAGCGATCGCTTTTAGGGCTTTGAGTTCTTCTGCTAGTTCCGCTGCCAGTTCATTAATCCGTTCAGCGTG
>NZ_JAAHHE010000674.1:0-2330 GCF_010692525.1 Moorena sp. SIO3B2 | reverse complement strand
GGGCTGAGTTTAGGGCTGATTGGAGGGCTGATTGATAATATAATCCCTTATAAAACTATAACATTTTCATGGCAAAAAATTAAAAAAAATCTGCCCGAAAATATCATTAGGTGGCTGATTGGAGGGCTGAGTTTAGGGCTGATTGGAGGGCTGATTGGAGGGCTGATTGGAGGGCTGATTGGAGGGCTGATTTTAGGGCTAATTGATGGGCTGATTTTAGGGATGATTGTAGGGCTAATTGATGGGCTGACTGGAGAAGAAATAAAAACCCTAAATCAACCAAATCAGGGGATTAAAGAATCGGCTAAAAATACTGTTATTCTTAGTATAATTAGTTTGCCTGGAACTTTATTGTTGTTTGTATTACCAAATTTAGTCTTGGGAATAAATGTTGAACTACTCGAAGCATTAATTTTTGCTTCTGGGATGGCAATGTTTTGGGGCTTTTTATTTGCTGGAACACCTGTCATTCAGCACTTCGTCCTCCGCCTCATTCTCTGGGGCAGTGGTTCAATCCCCTGGAATTACGCCCATTTCCTGAGCTATGCCACAGAACGCCGCTTGATCAAGCGAGTGGGTGGACGCTATCGATTCATCCACGATTTGCTGCGGGAGCACTTTGCGAGCACCTAGTGTGGGGGTGAATAATGGAATGATTTTAAAAGTTTTTTGGAACGGGCATCTTGCTTAGAACGGGCATCTTGCCTAGAACTGGCATCTTGCCTAGAACGGGCATCTTGCGTAGAACTGGCATCTTGCCTAGAACTGGCATCTTGCCAGTTTCAATATATTTTCGAGCGGGCATCCTGCCCACTCTACTCCTATTCATTCCTTAATTGAGCAACGGCTATTTTCGAGCGGGCATCCTGCCCACTCTACTCCTATTGATTCCTTAACTCCCTATTCTTCTTGATCCATCGGCAGACTGATATCCAAAAAAATAAGGAACTTAGCATCAGGCATGAGCCGCTTCAGAGCCTGCACATAGCTTTTGGCATCACAAAGTTTGTCAAACCGAGCGAAAACCAATGGTGGCATGGGTGGCAATAGCCTCACCAGTACCCATGGGTATAGGCTTCGACCATAGTACATAATGAGTGTATCTCCTTTAAGTGGGAGCCAGAGCCAGCCTTCGCCCAAGGAAGATCGTTAGGCTGGCTCTTACCGTTTATTTTAAAGTGGACAATTTTATTGTAGCACAAAAAATATTATATTATAGCATATTTTGAAAAGTTTTGTAAAAAATTTTTGAGGGAATCGGGAATCGGGAATCGGGAATCGGGAGTCGTCAGAAAAGGAGAGAATTTCACGGAAAAGTCCCCCTTAAAAAAGGAGGAAATGCAATGCAAAAGTCCCCCTTACTAAGGGGGATTTAGGGGGATCAAAATCGGCGATTAAATTTATGATCCTGTTTGCATCAATGCAAAAGTCCCCCTTACTAAGGGGGATTTAGGGGGATCAAAATCCGCGATTAAATTTATGATCCTGTTTACATCAATTCCTCTGCCTTAGAGACCAGAAGTTTGCGAAAACTGAGGGAAAGTCTAGCAGTCAGCCCTTTGGGTGGTGCGTTACGGGACGGATTGTCCTAACACTGGCTACCGAGAAAATCAGGGATCGCTCGTCCCTAACGCACCCTACGGAACTTACGAATTAGCTAATAGAGGACTTAGTAATCGCCATCCCATCATGGGGGTTAAATAAATGAATCTTCTCTGGGTCTATAGACAGCCAAATTTCGTCACCTATTCTGACAATTTTATCTGGTGGCACTCTGACCTGAAGAGGGCTAGAGTCTTCAGGGATACTCACGGATAGATAAGTCTCGTTACCTAAGGCTTCCACTAGATCAACGGTCACCATCAAGTTTTTGGGAGCAGGAGCACTGATACTCATATGTTCAGGACGAACTCCTAAGGTTAAGGATTGACCATCATACTGGTGCAGTATGGGTTCCCAAACTTCTGGAAGGGTCAGGCGGAACTGAGAATTAGACACTATCCGAGGGGCTTTCACCTGAACGGGGATAAAATTCATCGGTGGTGAACCAATGAATTCTGCCACAAACCGATTAGCAGGTTGATTATATATTTCTAGAGGGGCAGCAATCTGTTGGATGCGACCGTCTTTCATAACCGCGATCCGATCCCCCATAGTCATGGCTTCCGTTTGGTCATGGGTGACGTAGATCGTAGTTGTACCCAACTGCCGCTGTAGTTTCACAATTTGGCTGCGAGTCTCTGCCCGGAGTTTAGCATCCAAATTAGATAGGGGTTCATCCATTAAAAACACCTGGGGATTACGGGAAATTGCCCGTCCCAGAGCAATCC
>NZ_JAAHHE010000673.1:0-2330 GCF_010692525.1 Moorena sp. SIO3B2 | reverse complement strand
AAGGGAAAGCTATGCGCATCGGAGTCAATCACGGTTCCCTAGCGGAACGGATGCTGTTTACCTACGGTGATACCCCAGAAGGGATGGTGGAATCTGCTCTGGAATTTATTCGTATCTGTGAATCCCTCGATTTCCGCAATTTGGTGATCTCCCTCAAGGCTTCACGGGTACCTGTGATGCTAGCCGCCTATCGCTTAATGGTAAGGCGGATGAATCAGTTGGGGATGGATTACCCGTTGCATTTAGGTGTTACTGAAGCCGGGGATGGGGAATATGGACGGATTAAGTCTACTGCTGGTATTGCTACTCTGCTAGCTGAGGGGATTGGTGATACGATTCGTGTCTCTCTTACGGAAGCCCCAGAAAAAGAGATTCCTGTTTGCTACAGTATTCTGCAAGCTCTGGGATTGCGGAAAACTATGGTGGAGTATGTGGCTTGTCCGTCCTGTGGTCGTACTCTATTTAATTTAGAGGAAGTTCTGCATAAGGTGCGGGAAGCTACTAAACACCTCACTGGCTTAGATATTGCTGTGATGGGGTGTATTGTTAATGGCCCTGGGGAAATGGCTGATGCTGACTATGGTTATGTGGGTAAGCAAGCAGGCTATATTTCTCTGTATCGCGGTAAGGAGGAAATTAAAAGGGTACCTGAAGATAAAGGAGTACAGGAATTGATTAATTTAATTAAAGCTGATGGTCGCTGGGTGGATCCTTGATAATTGTTGAATAGAAACTATAAAAAACTATACTTATCACGTAAGCATTCAGCTATCAGCTATCAGCTATCAGCTATCAGCTATCAGCTATCAGCTATCAGCGAACAGCGATTAGCGCTACGCGCACGCTACTTGAGGTGCCAAAGGCCTGTGGCCAAGGTACTGTTCGCGCAGGGTGCGCGTAGTGCAATCGCTGCTTTTGAATACAGCGTTTTTCATAACTATAAGGTGAACAGGATTTTTCCCCACTTCCAACTTCCGTCTTCCGTCTTCTCTGTTGCCTGTTCCTGTGATCCGCTGTTCCCTAAAACCCATGAATCTGTACCTAACTCAATGGAAAACCGCTATAAAATAAGCTGACGGCTGACCGCTGAGGGCACCTCAAGTAGCGTGCGCGTAGCGCATATGCTTACCGATCGCTTATATGAAAATTGGCTTGAGGATTAATCAGCTGATAATCAACAATCACCTCAGTCCCTTTTGCCGTAACAACCCATCAGCCCAAGCTGCATCGGCTTCTGACAACACCGGTACTGGTTCGCGAGTATAATCAATAACAAAGCTATACCCTGAGCGGTCATAAACTCCATCAAATAACTCTTGTAAATTGACAAGGGGTTCAGTATCTTCTGGTTGCAAAGGGAGTGGAAAGGTAGGAATCGAATCTGGCAAATTAAAGGCATATAAATCAGCTTGAGGGCGGCGATGATTTTGACTGACCAGAACTCGATAATGGGTCTGAATGCCATTACTTAAGGTAGGCATAGGTTCCCACTGCCGCAATAAATCAATTTCCACTAAATGGGTTGAACTTCCTAATATAGTTTGACGCTTTCTTTCATACTGATTGCGTCCTTCTCCTGAGCGTTTATTGGTCGGGGAAAGAACTTCAAGCGCTGTCACCAGGTTACTTGTGGCGATCTCCCGTATCTCTAAATGTCCTTGTCTTGATGCAGTCGCTCATGGGGGAAACCCCCAAGACCGCGCTGCATCGCTGCCTAACTTTTTCAGGAATTGGTAAAATAACTTTTGTTGGCTGACTTGGCGCTGAGGCAACAGCAACATTGGTTTGTGTGGGATTGGTTTGTGTGGGATTGGCTGTTGTCTGAGTTAGTTTTACTGCTGCATCGGGAATGCCAACTAGGACTGAATCTGTTCCTATAGTTTGATAGATTCGCTCTTCAATCAGAACTTGATATTTGGGAAGCAGTTGGGGAGCCAAAAAGTCGGCAATTGCAGTAATTAGTCGATGATGAACATTCGGCCAAGCGCTGGGATGCTCTAAATAGGGATCCATTCCTGGAAAAGGAGAAGGAGGCATGATTGTCTTTCCCCAATGCTTTATTGGATAATTATAGCGCTTCTCGCCTTAATTTCAATGAAAAAGTATCAATTAAAAATTGAAAATTAGCAATTAACCCCCTAATCACTCGATCAGCTGATCATGGATTTACCTAGTTTTCTAGTTAGTTGACCAATGCCCGTTGGAGCAATGGCGAGAATCAAGCATCTGACTCATCACCTAACTCTTTGAGTCTAGCTAGCAATTCCTCTACCCGCTTTTCTGCCAATTCTCTTTGTTGCCGTTCAGCTTGAGCTTGTTGTTGAGCAGCT
>NZ_JAAHHE010000672.1:0-2344 GCF_010692525.1 Moorena sp. SIO3B2 | reverse complement strand
ATTTGCATTTGTGAATGATTTTCCTAGTTTTAAGATTCCTGAAAATCTCAGCATTGCTAGCCAACTGGCTTATTGCTGGAGAAAGTGGCAACCAGGTAAAGTTTTATTGGTTTTCGATAATGTCACTAACATCGAGCAAATTAAAGACTACTTACCGCCCATGGGTTCTCGATTCAGGGTATTAATTACTACACGTAGCTCACAGTTACCCTATGCATCACTTCCTCTCGGGGAATTACCAGAAACTGAGGCTCTAGAGTTGTTAGCACAGTTGTTAGGAAAGGAGTTGGTTCAAAAAGAGTTAGAATTTGCTACAAAGCTCTGTAAATTTGTTGGCTGTGTACCTTTAGGATTATACAATGCGGCAGCGCTATACTCAAAGCCAGGGAGTAGATGATGCTAGAAGAAATTTTATCGCTCCTAGAGCAGAAGCAATCTGAAGAAGGGGACTCTGGTACAGATGATGTTGTGCTGGAACTCAATTGGGATTCCTTAGAGTCTTCAGCTCAAACCATGGCTGCTCTCCTGAGTTTGTTTGCCTTGGCTCCTATTCCCTGGTCATTAGTATCCGAGGCTGCTGCAGCTGCTAGCTTAGACTTTGATTTAGTAGTGAATCGGGATATCTTAGTTGAAAAGTATTTACTCCAGAAGTTGGATGATAATACCTACCAACTTCACGAACGGATTAGAGAATTTTTGAGTATCAAACGGGAACAATTAGCTGATATTGAAAAACTAAAACGGGGCGTTTGTTCAGCTATAGTAGCAATAGCAAAGGAGATTCCTAAGACCCCAACTCAGTCAGAAATTATAGAAATTACTCCTGCTATCCCTCACCTGGTGGAAGTTGCTACTAACCAAAACGAATACTTGAATGACCAAGATTTAATCTCACCTTTTGTGGGCTTAGGCCGCTTTTACTATGGTCAAGGCGCTTACGAACAAGCATTGCCTTGGTATCAGGAATGCTTATCAATGGTTAGAGAGCGCTTGGGTGAAGACCACCCTTCTGTGGCCACCAGCCTCAACAACTTGGCTTATCTGTACGAGAGCCAGGGGCGCTACCTTGAAGCGGAACCGATGTACCAGCAAGCCTTAGACCTGAGGCAACGCCTGCTGGGTCAACAACACCCAGATGTGGCCACCAGCCTCAACAACCTGGCTTTACTGTACGACAGCCAGGGGCGATATTCGGAAGCAGAACCCCTGTTGCTGCAAGCCTTAGACCTGAGCAAACAGCTGCTGGGTGAAGAACACCGAGATGTGGCCACCAGCCTCAACAACCTGGCAGCACTGTACGAAAGCCAGGGGCGCTACCTTGAAGCGGAACCGATGTACCAGCAAGCCTTAGACCTGAGGCAACGCCTCCTGGGTGAAGAACACCCAGATGTGGCCACCAGCCTCAACAACCTGGCAGGACTGTACAAAAGCCAGGGGCGCTACCTTGAAGCGGAACCGATGTACCAGCAAGCCTTAGACCTGAGTCAACGCCTCCTGGGTCAAGAACACCCAGCTGTGGCACAAAGCCTCAACAACCTGGCAGGACTGTACAAAAGCCAGGGGCGCTACCTTGAAGCGGAACCGATGTACCAGCAAGCCTTAGACCTGAGGCAACGCCTCCTGGGTGAAGAACACCCAGATGTGGCAGACAGCCTCCACAACCTAGCAACACTCTACGAGAAACAGGGGCGATACTCAGAAGCAGAACCGATGTACCAGCAAGCCTTAGAGATGAGGCAACGCCTGCTGGGTCAACAACACCCGGATGTGGCACAAAGCCTCAACAACCTGGCAGTACTGTACTGGAGCCAGGGGCGGTACCAGGAAGCGGAACCGATGTACCAGCAAGCCTTAGAGATGAGGCAACGCCTGCTGGGTCAACAACACCCAGATGTGGCAGACAGCCTCCACAACCTAGCAACACTCTACGAGAAACAGGACCGATACTCAGAAGCAGAACCGATGTACCAGCAAGCCTTAGAGATGAGGCAACGCCTGCTGGGTCAACAACACCCAGATGTGGCAGACAGCCTCAACAACCTGGCTGCACTTTACTCACGCCAGGGGCGCTACCTTGAAGCGAAACCTCTGTACCAGCAAGCCTTAGACCTGAGGCAACGCCTGCTGGGTCAACAACACCCGGATGTGGCCACCAGCCTCAACAACCTGGCTGCACTGTACTCACGCCAGGGGGGGTACCTTGAAGCGAAACCTCTGTACCAACAGGCTCTACAGATTGCTGTCAAGCAGTTGGGAAAGGAACATCCTACAACCCGCACTATTTCCGGTAATTTGAAGAATCTATTGGGAAGATCCCAATTTGGCAAATCGGCTCAAACTAACG
>NZ_JAAHHE010000671.1:0-2345 GCF_010692525.1 Moorena sp. SIO3B2 | reverse complement strand
CTTTGGAACAACGAGTCATAGAAATGGCATGTACTTTTAGAGAAAGTATAGGAAAGCGTCATACAGTTGAACAAATATATAACGCTAATAACGAAATATATTTTATTAATCCTAAAAGTAGCTATTGGAGAGATAATAAAGGAATCATACAGTATAAAACAAAATTCTATGCTGATTTTCAGACAATCTGGAGTGCAGATCGAGCAGAAGATAAAGATTGGAATGAAGTTATAAGTCTTGATAATCTCAAATTAGCCTGGGCTAGGGCACGTCGCAATCTCTTATCGGAGTCTTTATATGATGAAACTGAAGTGCGTATTTTTGAAACTAATTTAGATTTCAATATTTTAAATTTACAAGAACAATTATGTGCTTATGCTAATGATGTTGCCTTTGTAGATCAAACCATCTCTTATAAATCTCCTAAGAATGTGGTAAAGACTCGTCCAAGAGGACTTTCACGGATTGAAGAAGAAATTTTATCCGTGGCCATTATTCAGAAATTAGGTGACAAGTCATCTCAACTAAGAGGTAGTAGCTACGCCTACAGAATCTCTGGTAAACAACGAGATACAGAATATCTTTATGAGTATTATTTTAAAGCTTATCGTGATTACCTTAACGAAGCACATGATAGTGCTAAAAATTATCCTAATGGGGCAGTTTTAAGAGTAGATATTGAATCATTTTATACAAAAATTATTCAAGAAAAGCTTTGTGATGAACTTTCTACGGAATTAACAGAAAGCGAACGTGTACGTTGGCTGATTAGGTTATTACTTTCTAAAAATATTGATCAACATGAATTAGGTCAGGGTATTACTCAGGGAAATATTGGTTCAGGCTTTTATGCAAATATTTATTTAACTTCAGTGGATGCCAAATTTGGCAGTGGTAATGAATGGGGAGTTGAACTACATCGTTATGTAGATGATATGATTTTCATCATTCCCAACCCAGAAGATATGGAGGTAATTGAAAATACTGTAAAAGATGAGTTACACAAGTTAGGACTAAATCTCAACGAAAACAAAACAGAGAGAATATACCAGGTTTCTTCCTTTTTAGAGCAATCTGATCAAGATCAATGTCTAGATGAATTGAGCGATCGCTTTGATTGTGTGGTCAATCCACTGTGGATAATGAATTCAGAACACCGCGCTATTTTTAAGAGTGCCTTTCACAAGGATGAACTATGGTGGTATCATATTCATCATTATCAACAATGCCTAAGAGAGATCAAAATTTATATAAATGATACAGATCTAAGTCACAAAATATATAAGTATTTGCATAATGCCAAAGGCCGTGAGCGAGACTTGGCAAAACAGAAAGACGTTTTTGGATTAGAAGGAGAATTAAAGTATACACAACTGCCATATGATGAATCTTTTAAGGCAATTCGTCAGTGGTCTGCTTCTTTTATTACTTCTAATAAGGTTTGGAGTAAAAATAGAGATGAATTGCGTAAAGACCTAGTTGATTTATTAGAGGATAGCTGGCAAGCACTGTGTAAATTAAATGGTAGTTATCCAAATCAGACACGGAAATTGGAGAGATATATTCGTTTTGCCCTCTATAGGCTTTCTATTTTAGGATTTGAGGATATACTTAGCACCTTAATGGAAATTTTGCGTAAAGCTTTTTGGATTATTCGCAATCCCATCAATGTGCTGGAGAATCTAGCCAAGCAAGGCTATATAGCTGAAATAAGAAGCTTACTGACACATTATCAAAACCTTGAAGAGCCTGTTGAGTATCTAAAAGCAGTTACAATCAGGGCAATGCGCTTCTTCCCAAAAATCTCTGATCAAGAATGGGAATTGATTGTTAAATTTGCTACTAGTTTAGATCGTTCATTTAGTATTGCCGAAAAGCTGATGGCAACTGAAACCTGGTTATATCTAGGGCACAAATATAACGATTTTAAACAAAATCATCATATTGACGCAGTAAACAAGGCTCTTAGCTCTGAACCACCAGAAAGATTACAAAAAAACTATCTCTTGATTTTGGGACAGTTTGAACCTAAAGCTGTTGAACAGTTCCAGGTTAATAAAAATGATCCTATGCTCGTTACTGCCAAAAAGCTTGCTCTTGAAGGTAAACCATCTGGCATATTTGATTTACCAGAGCCTAAAATCATTCGAGAAAATTACTACAGTGGACAAGCACCAAATGATAGTGATCAAGAAGCGTATTAAGGAACTGTAGTCTATACAGGTAGAGAAAACTAGCAAAAGTCATTCTCTATCTACTATCACTTTACCATCTTCTCTTTGCACCCTATGTCTAGCAAACATAGCTATAACCTTCAGCTTTCTCGGCAAACTCTAAATCCCTAG
>NZ_JAAHHE010000670.1:0-2346 GCF_010692525.1 Moorena sp. SIO3B2 | reverse complement strand
TATAGCGCTACGCGCAAGTCCGCAAGTCACAAGTCAGAAGTCAAAAGTTTACTACAACAGGTTTTCAGCTTTTAGCCATTTCCTAACTTTATTGCGTAGTGCTATAGGAAGAATTCTCCCCATTTCCTGCTTCTGTTGACTCCCGACTTCCGACTGTATATAGGGTTTTTATTTGAGATGTAAACGTGTATGGTCTTTTTTGATTGGACAATAAAACTTTGAATCTCTTGGCCCTATTGCCTTTTGCCTCTTTTCTATTCGCTTTTTGAGCAATAATTTTGTTTACAACCTATATAAAAACCCTAGACATGAGTTTTTACATGAGTTTTTACATGAGTTTTTACATGAGTTTTTACATGAGTTGGCTCTACCGTACTTGTGTTGACACTCCCCGGCCTGTTCGCGTAGCGTCGGGCAAAGCCCGAAAGGCGCGGGGATTCCTAGATCAACGAGTCACCTTAAACCGTTGTGTTCCCATCTTTGACGCCGCCAAAAATCAGACAATATCTAAACCAAAAACCCGTCAAGACCAAGTTTCTAGTCAGTTCACAACAGACCCAGCGGGCGATTCTCCTTAGGCGTTTGACTACTTACCTGGAAGTGCCTTAAAAAGTCCGTTTCCTTCCTTGTCTTGATGCAGTCACTCATGGGGGAAACCACGGCAGTCGCTCATGGGGGAGACCACGGCAGTCGCTCATGGGGGAAACCCCCTTTGGCGGCGCTGCCTCCCCAAGACCGCGCTGCCTCCCCAAGACCGCGCTGCATCGCTTCATCTGGTTCCGGTGTGCCCCACCGTACCGTATTATCTCAAAGCGTGATTTTTGCTGGGTTCACACACCAACGGTTGATTGATGATTGGGTTTTTAAGGAGGACTTTCCCTACCCTCCGAGCATTACTTCTTCTAGGTCGATAAGTTACGGGTCTCTCTCCCGGCTCAGCCTACGGTTTTTCAGCCTGTACTCATGTTTTGATTATACCCTGGCGCTATAAAAGTGTCAACTAAAAGCCGTCGAACGAAGGACGGGGCTTTAAACCCAAAATTTTTGGTAAGAAGCAAAAGTTATTTCATGGTGAAACCTTTTTGGATAAATTATTATACCATTAAATAAGTCACGTTTATGTATTTTATAATACATTTTTTACCATAAATCCGATAGAGCTGTTTTTATAGCGTTTTTCGTAGCTATGAGGTACACATTATTTTTTCCCTCTTCCCTCTTCTCTCTTTCCTTCCCCTCCTGGGAGGGGTTAGGGGTGGGTTCCTGCTCCCTGCTCCCTGCTCCCTAAAAACCATAAATTTGTACCTCACAAGTCGTAAAATTGCTATACATGAGTTTTTACATGAGTTTTTACATGAGTTTTTACATGAGTTTTTACATGAGTTTTTACATGAGTTTTATGAGATTAACAGACTAAAAACCGCTATACTCTCAAATGGTGATCGGGTATCGATGTCAAAAATGTCGAGTATAGCGCTACGGGCAATGGCATTGGCAAGAGGCATGCTAGCAACAGTTGACTACAACAGTTGCTAGTGGTGCTTCAGGGGAGCCTTCATGTTTCCCCTCTTACTCAGGGTTAGGTTGCTGCCCGTAACGCACCACTGCTGGGTCAAACAACTGTTAGGAGATGCACCCACCAGATAGACCATTGTGTTGATCAATCAATTATGATGTCAGATATTCAATTAGAAGCCAGTTCTACTGCATTGGGCCAATCCCATCACTTTTCACAGAAAGAGTTTTGGCAGCAATGGCAGCAATATCAAGACTATCTCTATCATCGCTGTCTCAGGTGGATGGGTGGAAACCCTACCGATGCTGAAGATGCCCTGAGTCGGGCCATGCTCAAGGCATGGGAGAAGGTGAAAAAGTTTGCCGGAAAAATCGCTAATTTTAAGGCTTGGCTGACAAGGCTGACTCATAATCTCTGCGTGGATATTCATCGAGAACATTGTCGCAGCGCCAACCACGTTGAAGATATAGAAGGGATTCCAGAGGAACAAGGACTGCTTTGCTGTAACGATACCCCAGAAAGGGCTTTGGAAACAGACTAGAAAAAGATTGCCATCCGCCGTGCCATTGATAACTTACCTGCTCGGCTGCACCAGACCTTTATCCTGCACTTTTATCAAGAACTGTCTTATCGAGACATAGCCCAACAGCAAGAGATTTCCTACCAGAATGTCTGTAAGCGCATCTCCCAGGCGCGGGCCATGCTGCGAGAAGAGTTGAGGGGATATTTTATTGGGGAAGATGAAACTGATCCGGAATTATCGGTTACGTCAACTAATCAGGCAACTGAGTCAGCAATTGGGGAAATGTCCCAGTCGAATGCAGAAGTTG
>NZ_JAAHHE010000067.1:0-27897 GCF_010692525.1 Moorena sp. SIO3B2 | reverse complement strand
ATCAGATTAGATTAGTAATTTATGATGTGAAACAGGAGGTAATTGTTCAATGGCTGTAGAGCAATATCGCCAGTATATTCGACATCTTCTTTCCGAACGTGCTCAACGGGCTTCACGGCAAACAATTGCGCCAGAATACGTAGGTGCGCGCCTCCTAGGGCGAGTAAATCGCCCTTGGGTCGCACCTGAGGTTCAGACCGTCTTTGATACAGAGCAGGATCACTACCAACTGCTGTATGTTGGTTGGCGTGGGAATAAACGTGATTTTGGCTGTGTTTTGCATCTTGATATCAAAGGTGGAAAAATTTGGATTCAGCATGATGGCACGGAAGAGGGACTTGCCAACCGATTAGTGGAAATGGGAGTGCCAAAAGAAGATATTGTTTTAGCTTTTCATGAACCTGAAGTACGCCAGTTTACGGGTTTTGGTACAGGTGAATAGATTGTCAATTAATCTATCGGTATCATTATCAGTAGTGGTTTTGTTAGGTTTTATTTTTTAAGCCAATTTTCCGAATGTAGTAAGTAATTTCTTGGAATTGCTATTTAGTAGTAACCCTTCTCTGTCTTCGACATCTGAAAGGTCTTCCACCATTTCTACTAAATAACCGTTTGGTTCTGCTACACACCAACAATAGGGATTAATTTTGTCCGGATGTCCTTCTGGTAAATCTGTTGCCACCATAGTTTGATAATGCCTAGCAATAAGTTTCGCTAACCACAAATAGTCTTTCCCTAGTGAAACTCCCTTTCTATAGGAAATAGTGATATCCATAGGAAAACCTATGTCATAGTCGTTTATCATTACAAAGGCTTCAGCTTGACTATCAGGATAGTTTAAGGTTTCACATCTTAGAGGATATCTGAAAAGTTTTTTGATACTGAATTTTGCCCCCCTGACCCCCCAACTTTGGGGGGAACAAGAGTCAATTTGCTTCTAAAAGTCCCCCAGAATTGGGGGATTTAGGGGGCTTGGATGTAGCAAATGAGACTTCTCAGACAACCTCTTAAATCGAGGCTTTTAGACAAAAATTGAATCAACTCATATTCATCTACTACTTTATTTAGGTAAAATTGTATTTCTGTAGACAACATCACTTACGGAGGTTTGCATAACTATCAGGTACACAGAACGGGCTAAGATAGGATTACATTATCTTATGAAGCTTTTTGATATGACAAGTTTATTACAGTATGTCACGAATGAGCAGGGGGAAAGAGTTGGGGTTTTATTGGACTGGAACACCTATTCTCGACTCGCTAATCCATTAGGGTTGGATGAGGAGTGTTTGCTTGGTTTGAGTGTAGATGAGTTAGAAGCACTGGCAAGTTGTAAATTGGCTGTGGCAGATCAAACTCGTTTGGATGATTTAGTGGCGAGAAATGTAGAATCATTGCTCTGCACTGATGAGGTGGCTGAGTTAGAGGACTTGTTGGGAAAGGCGGATCAATTGACAATTCTCAAAACTCGCGCCAGATATAAACTCTCTGTGCTTAGAAAATGTTTCAACGGCAGGGTGAGCAGTTGTAGGGTGGGCAAAGACCGTTTAGTTTTTTTTGATAATTCTAGATACTATAACTTTGCCCACCCTACTTTTTGTTATTTTCAGTTTACATTCGGATTGAGTTACAGCGACAAATTCGTAATCGCTTTAGTTATTCTATTTATCGGCAATTTTAATTATTATTTTTCAGACGTTGAGCGAGTAGACAATCCTCAAAGCTCAATGCTTCTTCGTCTAGGAAGTTGGAAATTGCCATTTCAATGGTAGCTTCGAGGGAACATTCCAATTCACTAGACTTTTCATTGAGTGCAACTTTGATGTAGTCAGGCAAATACTTGACAAGCTGAGCGATCGCTTCTGGGGAAAGGTGTTGGGTAGTGAAGGTTTGATTCATAAGACTAGGGTTGGTTAAACCAGTTGTCATTTTTATATTTATCTTTATCCTAGTCTTTCTTAGTATACTATTCCTTGGTTCAGTAACGCCCATTTACGGCATTGCTTAATAATGGAATGATTTGAAGAGTTTTTAGGTGCGCTTGACCCATTAAGAATTTAATTCGCGTGATTGTCGCAGCTGTGGAATGGGCATCAGGCGTGGAATGGGCATCTTGCCCGTTTCATTAAGGGCTAGGGCTTTGCGATCGCACTAAGATAATCAATACTCGATTTGATCGATTGACCAGCATTTTAAAGGACTCTTACCGATCAGCATAAATCTGTAATTGGGATAAAAATCATAGCAATTCGCGATCGCTAATTCCCCTCCATTCCGAAAAAGCGATGCTCCAAAAGAGCCGCTAAAAGCGAACGCACTTTCTTCTGGTGTTATCTTTTTATGCCAAATAAGGTATACTGTTTGGTGAGGTAAGGTAATGACAGATAAAGTAATTTACTGGGTTGGCTCTTCTAGAGAAGAATTATCGGATCTTCCCTTGGAAGCACGGCGGAAGGCTGGTTTTCAATTGAGAGCTATCCAAAGGGGTCAAAAACCTACAGATTATAAGCCGATGCCCACAATTGGCAAGGGAGTTGAAGAGATTCGCATTTGGACCGGAGAAGCCTATCGGATTTTATATGTCGCTAGATTTGAAGAGGCAATTTATGTGCTTCATGTTTTCCATAAAAAAACACAGAAGACCTCCAAAGGAGATATTCAACTAGGACAGAAGCGTTATCAGGAGATGGTTCAGTTTAGAAAGGAACAAAAGGATAAACATAAAAATGACTGATGAAAAAACCGTCAATGTCGTGTTAGGGGACGACAATGTATTTAAAGATTTGGGATTTGAGGCAGAAGAAGCAATGAATCTCAAGGTAAGAGCGGATCTGATCTTAGATTTGCGTTCCTATATTCAGGAGCGGGGATGGACTCAAAATGAAGCAGCAGAGTTTTTGGGAGAAACCCAACCGAGGATTAGTAATTTAATGAATGGTGAAATTAGTCGATTCAGTGTGGATAAGTTGATTAATTTGCTAGGAAAAATAGGGATGGAAGTGAAGGTAGAAGTCTTCCCGAAAGTTTGATAGTTGTAAGCTATCAGCTATCAGCTATCAGCTTTCAGCTTTCAGCTTTCAGCTTTCAGCTTTCAGCTTTCAGCTTTCAGACATCAGCTTAAGCGCTACGCGCACGCTTCGCGAACAGCTATCAGACATCAGCTTTCAGCTAAAGGCTGACGGCTGACGGCTTAATGCTTACAGTAAGGTAATTGAGCAATGGATAGATTAAAGCATTATCGGGAAATTGTCCAGGAAGTTTTAAGAGACTATCATCATATCAATCAAAAATCTGGTTCTACCACTGAAAGTGCTTTAGCGTTTGATGAGGTACAGGATCAGTATCTTTTGCTGCTGATGGGTTGGTGGAAAGATGAACGGATTAAGAGTGTTATGATTCATATCCGTTTGAAGGATGACAAGATTTGGATTGAGGAAGATTGGACTGAGGATGGGGTGGCGACAGATTTGTTACAGAAAGGGATACCACGAGAGGAGATTGTTTTAGGATTTCATCCACCCCATCTGAGACAATATACTGAATTTGCAATCGCATAGGTCACGGGGGGCGCGATTGACCGTAGGTCACGCGGGGCGCGTTCGCATTAGACAAAACAGTTTCAAGCTATTAACATTAAATTATCAAATAATTTATTAAAACTATCATGTTTAGTCTGAGTGACATCCATCCACTCTCAGAATTCCAACGGGGCGCTAAAGCCTTTATCGCAAGGCTCAAAGAAACTAAAGCACCAATGGTTCTGACTGTTAATGGCAAAGCTGCTGCAGTTGTTCAAGATGCTGAAAGCTATCAGCAACTTCTCGATCGGATGGAATTGCTTGAGTCTATTGCAGGCATCAGAAAGAGTATTGAGGAGTTTGAGCAAGGACAAGGTATTCCGTTAAAGGAAGCATTTCAGCAGCTCCAGGAAAAATATGGCCTACCAGATTGAAATCTCTCCTACTGCAGTGGCAGATATTGAAAGTATTTTTATTTGGATAAAGGAGGATTCAGCAGAACGAGCTTATCGCTGGGTAAGAGGATGTTATGAAGTGATGTTGACCCTGGAAAACTTTCCGAGGCGTTGCTCACTAGCCCTCGAAAGTAAGTATATGGGTATTGAGGTGCGCCAACTTCTCTATAAAAAGCAATTCTATATTTTATTCACGGTGAGTGAAGCAGTCGAAGAACAGGAAGGAATTGTCCGCATTCATCGTGTTCGCCGTGGTTCTCAACAAAGGATCGAAAGTATAGATCAACTTTTAGGTGATGATCCAGAAATCTAAAGCACTTTTATTAAGCTATTGAATAGAGTGAGTGCTGGGTTCGAGATCCGAGCAACTACCAAGGTCGAAATTTCTGAAGTAACGCACTATAAAAGATCGGCGATTAGCGGAAAGGGCGAGGGATTTGCGATGCTCCAAAAGAGCTGCTAAAAGCGATTGACCTACGGTCACGCTACGCGAACGCACTATGCTAATAGACCAGCAATCGCGCTAAGATAAGCTAAGGTAAGGTCCACTAATGCTACTGCCAATGGAAGTTCTAAAACTGACCACTAAGACTGATGAATCGGGTTGTTTGAATCTTAATATTCCAACCCAGTTAAGGGCAGTTGAGGTTAACGTTGTCCTTGTTTTAGATCCAGTTTCATCAGTTGATAAGCAGGAATTAAACTATGATTTTTCAGATTTGGTGGGGCGATTAACCTTTGGGGGAGATGCGGTAGCAATGCAAAGGAATCTAAGGGATGAGTGGTAATCGCTATTTCCTAGATACAAATGCAATTGTGGCTCTACTGCAAGGAAATGCTAAAGTAATTCAATTATTACAAAATGCTGACTGGATCTGGATTTCAGTCATTAGCCAAATTGAGTTTCTGGCTTTTTCTGGGCTAGCCGAAAGCGACCGCCAACTTTTTAAACAGTTTCTTCAGCGAGTAGAGGTGATCGGTTTAGTGTCGATTGACACTGGGTTGATTGAGAAAATTATCGAAATTCGCCAGCAATATAGGTTGAAATTGCCCGATGCTATAATTGCAGCGATGGCTATACAAAATTATGCCAGTTTGGTGACAGCTGATCAAGAATTTGCCAAGGTAACGGTTTTAAGAGTAATTAATTGGTAGCGATCGCCCTATAGTCATGATTAGCATGGGTTAAGCGCTTGTTTGCTCAAGATTTAGACTATAATGAGTCGAGAATTTAATGTAATTATCGAGCGCGATGCTGATGGCTACTTTGTAGCTTCTGTTCCCAGTCTTAAAGGGTGTCATACCCAAGCAAAATCTTTAGATGAATTGATGGAGCGTATTCGAGAAGCAATAGGCCGTAGGCCACGCTACGCGAACACCCTTTGTTTTAAATTTGAAGAAAATGTAGAAGATTCCCTTCACTTCGTTATATCGTTATCCTCTTGCCTCTTGCCTTTTTCGTCAATAAGTGTGTTTAGAACCCAGATACAAAAGCGCTGATAGCTGATAGCTGATAGCTGAAGGCTTACTCCTCAATCCCAGATCTGATCCATCTGGAGCACAAACCCAGGTAAAACTGGCTCACCACTCACCGTCGCTGGATTATCCAGCTGTTCAACTTCCGCCCCAAGACGATATACATAAACTTGGCGCTGATCTGGGTCAATCAGCCAACCGAGCAAAGTCCCATTTGACCTATACTCTGCCATTTTGTCTTGCAAGTTTTGCAGGCGATCACTCCCAGAACGTAGCTCAATCACAAAATCAGGGCATAGGGGTACAAACTTCTTTCGTTGTTCTTTAGTTAGGGATTCCCACCTCTCAAGCTTGACCCAAGCAACATCAGGAGAACGATTTGCTCCATTGGGAAGTATAAAGCCAGTAGAAGAATCAAAACCTTTCCCTGTACCATCTTGGCATACCCAAATGCCAAACTGAACAATCAAATCAAAATTGCGACTGCCAGTTTCCCCTCCTGTAGGAGTCATAATAATCAGCCTTCCATCTTGCTCCCGTTCGATTCGTAACTCCCGATTGAGCTGACAAAAAGCAAAGAATTCCTCATCACTCATATCAAAAGCCGGACGAGTCTTGAGCTCTAAGGGCGTTGCTAGTTGTGGTGTGATCGATCCAGTCATAATTATCAGGCGCGATTTGCCTTCCGCAACCCTACCGCAAGCACACAGTGATTCTATTTTAGAGCTTATTGCTTTACCTCGGCATTAGCCCATTGTCGATGCCAATAATTGATTGTAAGTATTAACCTATCAGCGTGTTGCGTATCAGCTAATGCGCTACGCGCACGCTACGCGAAAAGCTTTTGAATAGAACAGGTAAGCATTGGAATAATGCTGAGTTACGTCAGCACCTCAAGTAGTGTGAGCTAAAAGCTGAAGGCTGAAGGCTGACGGCTGACGGCTGAATGCTTACCAAGAGTTTAGATCAATTCGCGATCAGCTCCATAGCTGCCCATGTCATCCAACCTCGACCCAAAGAATAGAAACGTTAAACTAGAAACGCTGCTTTCCCATCTGCCACTATGCCATCTACCAGTCAACCCCTGAACTATCCCAAAAGCCGCAAAGCCGACCAAGTCGATGATTACCACGGTACTCTAGTAGCTGACCCTTACCGCTGGCTAGAAGACCCAGATTCAGAGGAAACAAAGGCTTGGGTAGAAGCACAGAATCAAGTCACCTTTGGTTATCTCAGCGAAATACCAACACGGGAAACACTTAAGCAGCGCATCACCAAGCTATGGAATTACGAGAAATATAGCACTCCCTTTAAAAAAGGCGATCGCTACTTTTATTTCAAAAACGATGGTCTCCAGAACCAAAGTGTTCTCTACACCTTGACCTCCCTCGATGCTGAACCAACCCTATTACTTGACCCCAACACCCTTTCAGAAGATGGTACCGTTGCCCTATCAGGTTTAGCCTTTAGTAAAGATGGCAAGCTGCTGGCCTATGGTCTGTCTAGGTCTGGTTCTGACTGGCAAGAGTGGCAAGTGCGGGAGGTGGAAACCGGTCTTGACCTCTCGGATCAGATTAAGTGGGTGAAGTTTTCTGGGGCATCTTGGACTGACGACAATCAAGGTTTCTTCTATAGCCGCTTCGATGAACCCAATGAAGCCACTAAGTTAGAAGACCTCAATTATTATCAAAAGCTCTATTACCATAAGCTGGGAACACCCCAGTCAGAGGATAGTCTGATTTATGAGCGCCCTGACCAGAAAGAATGGGGTTTCAGTGGTCAAGTCACTGAAGATGGTAATTATCTGATCATTACAGTCTTCCTCGGTACTGACCCAAAGAATCTGGTGTTTTATAAAAATTTGCAAGACCCAGATTCCCCGGTTGTGGAACTCATTAACGAATTTGATGCCAGCTATAGCTTCATCGGCAATGATCAATCAGTATTTTGGTTCCGCACAGACTTAGATGCCCCTCGCAGTCGAGTCATTGCCATAGATACTAATCATCCTGATCAGGCACAGTGGCAAGAAGTAATTCCCCAAGCCGATGAAACCCTAGAAGGTGTAAGCTTACTCAACAACCAATTTGTGGCGGATTACCTCAAAGATGCTCACTCCTCCATCAAAATTTTTGACCTAGATGGTTCCTTTGTGCGGGAAGTGGAATTACCTGGTATTGGTTCGGTTGGTGGTTTCAATGGGTTACGTTATGATACTGAAACCTTCTACAGCTATACCAGCTTCACCACCCCTGCAACCATCTATCGCTACGACATGGTAAGTGGGGAAAGTACCATTTTCCGGCAGCCCCAGGTAGACTTTAATCCCGATGACTACGAGACCAAACAAGTTTTCTACCCTAGCAAAGATGGCACCCAAGTGCCTATGTTTATCACCCACAAGAAGGGATTGCAGTTAGATAGCAACAACCCCACTTACCTCTATGGCTACGGCGGCTTTAATATCTCCATAACCCCCAATTTCTCCATTAGCAATCTGGTATGGATGGAAATGGGAGGTGTTTATGCTGTTGCCAATCTCCGTGGTGGCGGTGAGTATGGGGAAGATTGGCACCAATCTGGGACAAAACTCAACAAGCAAAATGTATTTGATGATTTCATAGCAGCGGCGGAGTGGCTAATTGGTGCTCAGTACACCTCACCACAAAAACTTGCGATCGCAGGCGGTAGCAATGGGGGATTATTGGTCGGTGCTTGCATGACTCAGCGTCCAGACTTATTCGGTGCAGCCCTACCAGCAGTGGGAGTACTGGATATGTTGCGCTTCCATAAGTTTACTATTGGTTGGGCCTGGTGTTCCGACTACG
The DNA here is from genome assembly GCF_010692525.1 of Moorena sp. SIO3B2. NCBI lineage: Bacteria > Bacillati > Cyanobacteriota > Cyanophyceae > Coleofasciculales > Coleofasciculaceae > Moorena > Moorena sp. SIO3B2. Next base: position 19,620 of record NZ_JAAHHE010000067.1, on the reverse strand, counting down.
GTTCCCCAGATAACCCAGAAGAATTTAAAGCCCTTTACGCCTATTCCCCATTACACAATCTCAAACCAGGAACCGCTTATCCCCCTACCCTGATTACCACCGCTGACCATGATGACCGGGTTGTCCCTGCCCATAGTTTCAAATTTGCCGCAGCCTTGCAGGAGGCCCATGAAGGGGAACAACCAGTGTTAATTCGGATTGAGACCAAAGCAGGGCATGGTGCAGGCAAGCCCACCAGTAAGATAATTGAGGAGATTGCTGATAAGTGGGCGTTCTTAGTCAGAAGGCTAGAGGTAGAGGTTTAAAGAGTAAACAGACCATAACTTGCCTAGGATTTTCAGGCTAGGATTTAGGACACAGTTCACGATAAGATATAGCGATCAGTGTAGGAATTGTGATAATTTTTTTCCCCTGTTCCCTACTCCCTACTCCCTGTTCCCCTCCTGGGAGGGGTTAGGGGTGGGTTCCTGTTCCCTTTGCTGCTCTTTTTGACAAGACTGCTGGTTACTCATGGACTTATCTGCTATTTTAAACGTTGCCCTTGGCTTATTTTTTGTCTACCTGATCACCAGTCTGTTAGCCTCTGAAATCCAAGAATATCTCGCTAGCGTTTTACAATGGCGAGCTAAACACTTACAGAGGGCTATCGAAAATTTAATTAATGGTGGGATTCAGTTACGAAATATAACCCTGAAAGATGTGGTCGATGAGTCAGATGGAGAATCAGTTAACGTAACCGTTGATCAGATTAACAATTTAAAAAAGACCAAACGGCTTTTAAAGAAACTCTATCAAAATCCGTTGCTTAAATCAGTTAATCACGAAGCCAAAGACCTAGATAACAAAAATGAATTAAAGTCAAACTCTAACTCAACGGTTAGTGGACCTTCCTATATTCCATCAGATACCTTTGCCACCGCTTTAATCATGATCATTGTTCAGCAGGCATCAACCTTCAAAAATAATGCCGAGATTACTCTGGACAATTTTAAAACAGCCCTTGAAGAAGATAAGATCAAAAATTTACTTCCTGAAGACTTAAAGATAACTCTTTTAACCCTGATTGATAAAGCGAAATTTGAATACTCTGACCGGAACAAAGACCTAAAAAAACTCCAGGAAGAACTGGCGACATGGTTTGACGAATCCATGGCACGAGCTGCCGGGGTATACAAGCGTCAGTCTAAAGCCATATCTTTTTTAATTGGATTAGTGATTTCCCTAGCCTTGAATATCGATACCATCAATATCAGCAATCAATTCTATAAAAACCACAGTGTAAGAGCTGCTGCCAATCAAGTCACTAATAGGATTGTTAATGAAACTAGTGCCTGTTTACAGCAAGAATCAAACAATAATGACTGTTATGATAGTATAACCTCAGCTGTAGATGACCTAGCCTTCCTTCCCATTGGCTGGGGAGAAACTAATCTTGTAGAGCAGTTTGAAGAACCCAATCACCTTCCCAGAGAGCTGGGTTTGACTTGGGTTTACTTCAAATTTGTTTTAGGGATTATTTTGAGTGCGATCGCGATCTGTATGGGAGCCCCCTTTTGGTTTGAAGTACTAAATAAGTTAGTCAACGTTCGTAATACTGGAGACAAACCAAAATCTTCGCGCATAGACTCCCAGTAAGCATTCAGCCGTCAGCCATCAGCCGTCAGTGGTCAGCCGTCAGCCGTCAGCCGTCAGCCCTTGGCTTTTGGCCACGCTACTGTTCGCGTAGCCTGCGCGTAGCGCATTAGCTGATACGCGACACGCGCTATAGCTTACGACTGCCCACTGCTATTCCTGATTATGATAGCAATTTCCATCCTAATGAGGAACACAGGATTTTTTCCCTGTTCCCTGTTCCCTGTTCCCTGTTCCCTGTTCCCTGTTCCCTGTTCCCTGTTCCCTAAAACCAGGTACTCTGTACCTCACCAAATTGAAAAACGCTATACTCCTATTGAGGTTGCAAGGCAAGAACTATAGCCTGAGTCCAGTGTAACTTGATCGGTGTAAACCTACAGGGTAAGTAGAACGAACGGCTATTTCCAGTATTTGGTTCAAAGAAATTAAATAATAATTGGAGATTAAATTTGCCACCATTTTTAATCGCATTCTTCAAGTCTTTTACTGGAAACAACGCATTTTTAATATTTTCATCACTAAGCTTAAATTCGCAATTTTGACCAGGACGAATTTTCCCAACGTCTTGGCTTTTGGGAGCCTCTTCCATATCATCAGAATTTACCCAAATCATGGGTCGGGAATTATTTTCCAAGTCAGTTATCAGACTCTTGTCCCAGTCTATTTCAATATAAACAGGATTCTCGTTGGATTTATTTTTAACACTCAGTTTAAGATCCTTTAAGTCATCCAATTTATAGCTAGGATCGAAGCCAAAGTTGACTTCCATGAAATCCTTAAGATTGTTCTTTTCCAGTTCCTGATTGATAGCATCAGAGTCTACCTTAACCGTTATGAGTTGGTCTATTTCCTGGAAAGCTTTGTACAAAACGTAAGTAACGCCGATTATATAAATCGTCAGGATTAGCAAGTTTTGGTCGTTATCCATGGATAGTAAACCTCTTAAAAATACTAGTTTAAGGTTTTATTCGTTAATGGGAATAAGTAGAGCCTGCATAAGGATTGGTAAAGTATAGCACTACGCATTCAGAGGTGCGCTTTCCAATAGCCGGGGAACCCGGCCTTGGGTCGCACCTCGATGTTTGACATTACTAAACTCCGAAACTGAGTCATAGCTTACTTCTGACTTCTGACTTCTGACTTCTGACTTGCGCGTAGCGCTATATACCCCATAAATGAGTTTACTCAATATTGATTCACAGGGCTTCAGGGGGGAATCCCGAAGCCCTGTCACTTTAGGCAATAAGTTACTAACTAAGCTGGAATGAGTTTTGGCTTACCTGACTCAACCATCCAGGTTGACATCAGTTCTTCAGTGTTGCTAGGACGCAATAATGTATCAACAGCCCACCATTGAGCGGTAACTTGTGCAGGAGTTACATCAATAACCAGATAACCATGACTGTCAAAATCACACCAGTGAATGTGGGGAAAAGCCTTCATCACCTCTTGCTCAATGGGAATAGACTGTGTGCGTCGTTCCCAACCCATTTTGTCGTCAAGGTTCTGTGACGTCAAGCTACCCGTCACAAACTCCACAGCGATTGGTTCTTCTTGTGGATCGAAAGCATCTCGCTTTAACTCAATCGCTAGTCCAATGTGGACATCACCACTGAGTACAACAACATTTTTGATCTCATTGTCTCGCCAGTGGGACAGAAGTAAATCCCGCTCAACAGGATAGCCATCCCATTGATCGTAATCTGGCCGGATACCGTCAACATCGATCAGCTTTAGCTTTAGGAGTGCTTGCTTAATTGATGGAGGGAAATCTTTACTCCATGTTGTCGCCATCACTGATGGGTTTGCCAATAACTTCCATTGTGCCTTCGATGTATCAAACTGTTCCAGCAACCAAGTACGTTGTTCAGCACCCAGAGCAGATCGTTCTGGGTCAAACATTGCTGGGGGCGGTACAGGCTCATCACGAAGAGTACGAGTGTCAATCAACATTAAATCGGCTAACCCACCCAGTGACACTTTCCGAAAAACTCTTTGTACGTTGGCGGGATCAGGCTTGCGTGCTGGTAACCATTCCCAGCGTACTTGGAACGCAACAGCGCGACGTTTAGCCCAATCGCCATCGCGTTCTGGGTTGTGTTCGCTAGCGCCATCGCGCCATGCACCATCAGCAAATTCGTGATCGTCGAGGGTAGCAATTATTGGTAGTGAGGCACGCAGACGTTGCAGGTCAGGATCTCGGTGATACTGATCGTAGCGTTGGCGGTAATCTTCCAGTGTCTTGCACTCGTGAGCCGGTTCAAACGGACGACCAATATCTGCACCGGGTGTTTGGCTGGCTGGCGGCTTGTTTGAGGCTTCGTAGATGTAATCACCCAGATGCAGTAAAAAATCAAGGTCATCCCGTGCTGCAATGCGACTATAGGCGTTGAAGAAGCCAGCATTGAATTTCGCACAGGACACCTGAGCAAAGCGCAGATGTTCAACACCATTTGTTGGTAAAGTCTTGGTTCTGCCAACGGGTGATATCTGACCTAGTGCTTCAAACTGGTAAAAGTATCGAGTTGCAGGTTCTAAACCAGTCACATCAACATTAACTGTGTAGTCTGCATTGGCTTCAGCTAAGGCTGTCCCAGAAGCAATAATTTTGCTGAAGTCAGAATCGCTAGCTACTTTCCAGTTAACTTCCACAGGTTCGGATGTGGGTGTAGTGACTCGCGTCCAAATCACAACCTGATCTTCAAGTGGATCTCCGCTTGCTACACCATGCACAAACGGGTTATCTATTCTTTCCATATTGATATTGATCATAGCAATATGCAGATCAGTATAAAATAACATGAGATATTCCAGAAGGGAGTGAAAGTTTTTCTGCTGTCCCTAACATGCTCCCAACTGTTATTTTTATATAGGGAGTAGATAGAATAGAGGCATCCTGGACTATCTGTTACGACCAAGAGATTCACAGCATCGTTCAACTCCAAGGGGACTCCCGTTATAGTCGTGTTAAGCAGCGTCTGGCACTGCCAGTAAGACTTAGCGGGAGGGGAATTGGAGACTGGATATTTTGCGTTTATTGAGAATTTTTATTAGTATAAAGACATATTAATGCACTTAAAAGTGCCGGTTTGCGCGCAAGGTGAAAAGCCTCTGCTAGGAGCATAGACCAAAATACAAGTAAGCTCAATGATTTGACTCAGAGTGTAGAGGCTATTTGGCTTAGCCAGTAAGGATTAATCTTCTTAGGAATCTATCGCTATAATCCCGTGATTTAGCGACGACAGTAGTCAATACTAATGACCAATCAAAAAGCAGCCTGTCCTCAGGGACAAGCCGCTTTAAGGCTTTATGCTAGCAAAGCAAGAGACTAGCTAATGGCACTAGCTAATGGCACTAGCTAATGGCACTACATCATGCCCATGCCGCCCATGCCGCCCATGCCACCCATGCCGCCCATGCCGCCCATGCCGCCCATGTCGGGAGCAGGAGCAGCAGATTTAGGTTCAGGTTTCTCTACCACCAGGGCTTCTGTGGTCAAGACCATACCAGCGATAGACGCAGCATTCTGTAGGGATGAGCGTACTACCTTAGCAGGGTCAATAATACCTGCAACAATCAAGTCTTCAATTGTGTCAGTAGCAGCATTATAGCCAACGTTACCAGTACTCTCCCGTACTTTCTCTACAATGACGGAACCTTCAACACCAGCATTATCCGCCATCTGAGCCAGGGGAGCTTCTAATGACTTGGCTACAATCCTTCCACCAACTTTCTCTTCTTCCTCTAGGTCGTTTGTCAGTGCAGGAATTTTTTCTATTAAGCGAATCAAGGTTGTACCACCACCAGGAACAATCCCTTCATCTACCGCAGCTTTAGTAGCGTTGAGGGCATCTTCAATCCGCAGCTTGCGGTCTTTGAGTTCTGTTTCAGTAGCCGCACCAACCTTAATGACTGCTACACCACCGGCCAGTTTAGCAATCCGTTCTTGCAGTTTCTCCTTATCGTATTCAGAGTCAGTTTCTGCTAGCTGGCGGCGGATTTGCTCAACTCGCTTTTCTACATCTGCCTTAGTTTGACCACCAGCTACTATGGTAGTAGTGTCTTTGTCAATGCTAACTTTGGTAGCATTTCCCAGCATATCTAGGGAGACAGTATCCAGGCTCAAACCAACGTCTTCGGATATTACCTGACCACCGGTCAAAACTGCAATATCCTGTAACATTTGCTTGCGGCGATCGCCAAATCCCGGTGCCTTGACCGCAGCGGCATTCAACACACCCCTGGCCTTATTCACCACCAGAGTTGCCAAGGCTTCTCCATCTAGATCTTCGGAAATAATCAGCAAGGGTTTGCTGTCACGAGCCACTTTTTCCAGAATCGGTACCAAATCCTGGATAACACTAATCTTTTTATCGGTAATCAGGATGTAGGGGTTTTCAAATTCCACTGTCATCCGTTCGTTATCGGTCACGAAGTAAGGGGAAATATAACCGCGATCGATCTGCATCCCTTCCACTACCTCTAATTCGGTGGAGAGGGATTTGGATTCTTCAACGGTGATCACACCATCTTTGGTGACCTTTTCCATGGCTTGGGCAATCATGTCACCCACTTCTTGATCGTTACCAGCGGAGACTGTAGCAACTTGAGCGATCCCAGTTCCCTGAACCGGCTGTGCCATGGCCTCAATCTCTTTGACCAGCTCGGCAACAGTTTTCTCGATTCCTCGGCGCACAGCTACAGGATTTGCCCCAGCTGCCACATTCTTAAGACCTTCCCGAATCATGGCCTGAGCCAGAATGGTAGCTGTGGTAGTGCCATCCCCAGCAACGTCTTTAGTCTTGGATGCGACTTCTTGAATCAGTCTAGCGCCAGTATTTTCTAATGGGTCTTCCAGTTCAATATCTTTGGCAACGGTAATACCATCATTGACAATCTGGGGTGCCCCATACTGTTTTTCCAGAAGCACATTACGACCTTTTGGACCAAGGGTAATACGTACAGCATCAGCTAAGGCATTGACCCCCCGCTCCAATGAGCGTCTGGATTCTTCGTCAAACGAAACGATTTTTGCCATTGGTTATTTGAACTTGCTTTGTGTCTCCATTAGCAAATTTAGCACTCTTACACGAAGAGTGCTAATTCGTCTGACAATTTTCAACTTTCCGGAAGTTGAAACACAGACCTGCCGGGGGGTTCAAGCCATAACCATACCACCATCGACATTAAACACTTGTCCAGTGATATAGGCAGCAGCTAGATCAGCTGCCAAAAACCTCACCATCCCAGCTACTTCTTCTGGCTTACCGTAACGACCTAGAGGGATCTGCTCAATAATGGCTTCTGACTTAAGGTCACTGGTCATATCAGTGTCAATAAAACCGGGAGCTACGGCATTGACTGTAATGCCACGACTAGCAAACTCTTTGGCAACGGTTTTGGTCAAGGCAATCACACCAGCCTTGGCAGCACTGTAATTGGCTTGACCAGAGTTTCCCATCTGTCCTGACACTGAAGCAATATTGATAATCCGACCAGACTTTTGCTTTAGCATCAGTTTGCTCACTGCTTTGATACATAAAAATACTCCAGTCAGGTTCAGATCAATTACTGCCTGCCAATCTGAGGGTTTCATGCGCAATAACAAGTTGTCGCGGGTAATCCCAGCATTATTCACTAGCACGTCTATACGACCAAACTTTTCGAGAGTCCCTTTAACTAGGGCATCGACTTGTTCAGCTTGAGACACATCAGCCTGAAGTGCTAAGGCTTCACCCCCAGCATCAATGATAGCCCCTACGACCTGATCAGCTGCATTACTGGAACTGGCGTAGTTGACTACAACCTTTGCCCCTGACCCAGCTAAGGCCAGGGCCACAGCTCGACCAATTCCTCGCGAGGCACCGGTCACGATGGCAATGCGATCGCTTAATTGTTGCGAAGATGGTTGCCCAGATGTCTGTAATGTTTCCATAAACCTTGAATTGTTTTCTATCCTGCCTGATCTTGTGCTGTGGGCAGGACAGGTTTCCTCCAAAGTTAACTTTACCGGAATCTTTAGCTTAGTCCAGCTCCAATCATTTTGGACTAGAATCGAGCAGAAGGACTAGGAAAGGTTTCTTGCTCATGGCCGTTAAAAAGCAGTTCAAAACGTTCCAAGAATTATTATCTGGCTCAGATGTGCCGGTGTTGGTAGATTTCTATGCCACTTGGTGTGGGCCATGTCAGATGATGGCTCCTATCCTAGAACAGGTCAATGCTGAGCTGAAAGATCGTTTGAAAGTTGTAAAAATTGATACAGAAAAATACCCCCAGCTAGCTTCCCAGTATCAGATTGAGGCGTTACCAACCTTGGTACTGTTTAAAAACGGTCAGCCTCAACAACGGATAGAGGGGCTCAGACCAGCGGAAGACCTGATTCAACAATTACAAGCTTTGATTTAAGATCATTTGGGGTGAAATTGTCCTTGATACCCAGACTGAGATGATCAGCTGATCGCTGATCGCTGATCGCTGATCGCTTACCGACCTTGCCCTTTGACCTTTTTTACCAGGGTTATGGAATTAGCCCCCGTGATTTATCTGGGATTTATCCGGGGGATATCAGTCTGTTAGATCAAAAAAACCTAGCTAGGAAGATGGGGCTTCATCCTCAGAAGAATCCGAAGAGGAATCTGATTCTTCTGGGGCAGATGGGGTGGAATCGCTGCTAGGTGTCGCTGATTTTTCTTCTTTCTCTTTAGCACGCTCCTCCCGCTTTTTGCGATCAGCTTGAATGGCATCTTCTATCACTACCCGAGCCTGTGCCATTTTTTCCAGGTTGCTGCGGTACAACTCCAAGTCTTTTTGTAGCTTTTCCGAAGGAAGGTTTAATCCACTGCTAATGTTGTTAATTACTTCTTCGAGCTGCTTTTGGTCTTGAGCTAACTCCGAGTCCGTCTGCTCTAGTAGTGAAAATAAACCAATGGCAAACAATCTGCTGTACTTAAACTGAGAATTTTGTGCGATCGCAGCTATAGTGGTTGCCAAATCCCCACTCCCATTTTCAGAGGTTGGGGAACTTAACCAGGAGATCAAATCTTGCCCAGACATAGAATCTACGCTGGTTTTGAGCCGTTGGGCATCTTCCTGGTACTGCTGAGCTTCACCTCCGACTGCTTGACACAGAGCATTAAAAATTGATTCTTTATCATGTTCCGGTTGATAGCTCTGCATAAACCGGTCAAAGCATGTCACCACACCTAAGCCATAGATGGGGTCGTAGTTAAAATCCACATTAACCGACAGCAAATGCATCTCTACCATCAACTCTTCTACTACACGTCGGTAAATAGAGTTAATGGGACGAGTGTGATAGGTGTAGAAATCCCGTTTAGTATCCGAGACTGTGCGAACAGTATTCACAAGGCAGATCAGAATTGAAGCTTTATATTATTTTTATTATCTCCCATGAAGCACCTACCACCAAATCCAAGATGATGGTGGGGGTTTCCAGTTTCATCCGCTGATGCCAGATTGGTCTTAATCAACGTCCGGAGGTTTTGCTCTGTCGCACTTACTCCCGCAGTAGGATTTCAATGCTTTGTTCCCCTACTACCCTGGCCGCAACCCGCCTCCCGCAGGTCCTTTGATTTATTGGACTTCAACTTGCTGTGGACTTATTTTTACAAAGCTCAGCCAAGTTATTTTCCCGAGCTGCCGCTAGTAGCATTCAAGCCCTTTTCGTCGGTCGGGTCAATCAGCACCTTTGCTATTTTAACACGCTCTGATCACACATCTGTGCTAAAAGATTGACCGAAGCCAAACCAAGCTTAATCTCAAACCTAATGGGTCGCAGATGTCTATTCAGGTGACGATACTACTGGATAAACCATCTAAGGCTTCTTCCTCCGTTTCAAAAATTTCAAACACCGTGTCCATCATAGTGACTTCAAACACCAGCTTGGCGTCTGGATGAACAGAACAAATGCGAAAGCTGCCCTTAATTTTGTCAGCATCTCGCATGCCAGCCACTAAGGATGTCAAACCCGAACTATCAATAAAGTCAACCTGACTCAGATTAACCACTACATGCCTGCGCAGTTGGGAAATACACTCTTGCAATTTCAGACGAAAAGGCCAAGCTGTAGTGATGTCCAAGCGTCCAATCGGTTTCAAAACAATCACATTTGTACCATCTTCAGTAGTATGAGTTTTCTGATCGATATGAACCATCAGCACCTCCTACAAAAAAGCTCATCAAAGTTACTTATCATTCAGCAAAACTATAATAATAACCATCCTGGCCATGGACACATTGAATGTAGTGATGTAATTACACATGGTTTTGTGTTTACTCCCGTTGAGGCTAAAGTGTGCCTCCCTCGGCTATCAAGGCTTGTGCATGCTCCTTGTCGCAGCTACCGCTGATTGAAACCTTCCCAAATCTACTTATAAAGATTTGAGAGTGCGTCCCAAACGATTAGGACTATTGCCACCTGTAGTCCCTGACTGCTTCCCACCCGACTGGAAAAGCTCTGAAATTATTGTTAATTCATAGACCCTGACTAACAAATTAAGCGGGGAAGACTTTTCTTAAAGCAAGCCCTCTGTGATTGGGATCATGGAGGTTCTCACTGCAAGCTAGTTTAGCTTACAGTGATTGGTGAAATGTCAGGGAGCGTATCCAAATTTTTGCACAAATCTGGTCATAAGACCTGAAGATTAAGGGAATAATGGGGATGAATCCTGGATTTCTATTCTATGTTCCCCCAGCTATCAGCTATCAGCTATCAGCTATCAGCTATCAGCTATCAGCTATCAGCTATCAGCTTATGTGCTACGCACACGCGATCGCGTTCAGCTATCAGCTATCAGTCATTGGCCGTAGGCCACGCTAATTGAGGTGCTATCACCTTTTGAATCAAACCGGTAAGCATTGGTTTAATCTCTATTACGTCAGCTGAATGCTGATATCTGACTGCTGATAGCTGATAGCTGATAGTAAAACGACCAGGGAATTTCAACCAGCCCTACCAGCACCCCCGATGCTTATTTACTACCTACCGTTGATTAGCTGACTGCTGATACCTGACTGCTGATACCTGACTGCTGATACCTGACTGCTGATACCTGACTGCTGTTCGCGTTCGCGGAGCGTGGCCAAAGGCCAAGCGTGCCCGTAGCGCATAAGCTGACGGCTGATACCTGACTGCTGATACCTGACTGCTGATACCTGACTGCTGATACCTGACTGCTGATACCTGACTGCTGATAACTTACGACTGATAGCTGACATCGAACCATCCTAGTATTGCCATAAGTGATATGACAACAGTTTAAGCTGTCCAGTTCGCCCAGTCTTGAGGCTTGAGAAATGTCTCATAGAGTTCAGATTCTGGTGTATTCGGTTCAGGTTGGTAACCGTATTCCCAACGCACTAAGGGGGGTAAGGACATCAGGATGGATTCAGTACGCCCGTTAGTTTGCAGACCAAAAATTGTGCCTCGGTCATACACCAGGTTAAATTCTACATATCGACCCCGACGATAGAGTTGGAAGTTACGTTCTCTGTCTCCATAGTCCATATCGCGACGGCGCTCTACAATGGGTAGATAAGCTGGTAAAAATGCCTCAGAGCAGGTTGTGACAAATGCAAATAAATCTTCCCAACTGCGAGGCTCTAAATCCCCAAGCTTTTCACTGTAAGCTGCTGCGGGACCATCTGGATGGGGACCACGATAGAGTTTACCTGTGCCATCTTGATAGTCAAAAAATAAGCCTCCAACACCCCGCATTTCTTGACGGTGTTTCAGATAAAAATACTCATCGCACCAAGACTTGAACACTGGGTAATACTCAGGGTGATGAGCATCACAGGCTTCTTTCAATTGGCGGTGCAAATGGGCAGCATCTTCAGCAAAGGGATAGTAAGGGGTCAAATCGATTCCCCCACCAAACCACCAGACTGGTCCTGCCTCAAAGTAGCGATAATTCAGGTGAACCGTGGGGACATAGGGATTACGAGGATGCAATACTAGGGAGGTACCAGTAGCGAAAAAACCATGTCCAGCTGCCTCGGGGCGCTGTTTCAAAATTGAAGGTGGCAGCTGTTTGCCCCAAACTTCCGAAAAGTTAACCCCACCCTGTTCCAATACTGAACCATCGCGTATCACACGGGAACGACCACCACCCCCTTCGTCTCTGTCCCATTTATCTTCTCTGAAGGTGCCAATTCCGTCTACTTTTACTAGAGCATCACAAATCGTATCTTGCAGCTGTTGCATCAACTGCTTGACTCTCTCCCTAGAGTCGGCAGGAGGTAAAGAAGTGGTATTAGTGGTAGTTGTTGTGTCCGTCTGAAAAGCTGTCATAAACAATCCTAGTGAGTTTGGAAACCTTAGGTGCGCTTGACCCATTAAGAATTAAATTCGCCACGGGTCGCACCTCTGGTTCTTTAGGCTGGGGAGGAAAAACGAGCCGGGGTCTTTACTCCCCGTCCCCCGAATGGGGGTGGGAAGATGTGCAGTTCCTACCCATTCCTGGTTGAGCGCCTAGAAGCGCCTATGCAAACAAAACCTTAAGTTTGCCTTGCCAATGTTATTGGTTGGTAATTATTGGTTGGTAGTTATTGGTTGGTAGTTATTCGTTGCTACCATCCGCTCCCCTCAGGGTAAGCCCTGGGGGTCGGCATAACTTCCAGGCAGTTGAGATCATATCCTAAATAGAGAGGGATTTTTCAACCAAAGCCATTTGGGGAAGATCATAAATCTGCCTGAGCATAGCTGCGGGAGGCGTGTAGTGATTCTTAATTTTTCTTTCAAGTTAATTGCTGGTCACGAGGGGATTTGGTGTAAGTTTTCCCTCTTCAAGACCTATCGCGCCCTGAGTACTGCCCCAGTGGAAGTGCTCTGGCAAAAATTGATCAACTTAGCAGATGTGTCTTGGAATCCCCTGCTGTCAAGTACCAATGCTCCGAAAGGTTTAATGGCTAAACCTGGTTTAATTTATCAGGTAGTCACTCGCTTGATCCCAATTCCGGTCCGAATTTTTGTAGAGCGTGTCTTACCCGGTGAGCTACTCAGTATACGATTTCTGGCAATCCCTGGGGTTGAAAATCGGGTCACTTACCAGGTAGAGTCCACCCTTTGTGGTACCTATATTTCCTACTCAGTTACCCTAAAGGGCTGGTTATCACCCTTAATCTGGTGGATGATTCGCCCCTACGTGGCGCGGGTGGTATTTGAATTAGCCCAGGCGGCGGAGCAGGTCGGAGCAATCTAAACCTATAGCCCTTGACCGTTGGGAGAGGTAGACACCAACAATCCACCAGTGCCAAAGCTGGTCTACCCTCCTTACAAGGGTAGGTTTTTAAACATTGGGGCGACTAAGTACTCTCATTGCGTATAAATTAATAAAAATATGTATCAAAATACACAATTATTTCCGGGATAATTCTCCCCATTTCCCGCTTTTCCCGATTCCCTCGGTGCGCTTACAGTCGTCGAATTAAATTCGCCACGGGTCGCACCGCTCCCGATTCCCTCGGTGCGCTTACAGTCGTCGAATTAAATTCGCCACGGGTCGCACCGCTCCCGATTCCCTCGGTGCGCTTACAGTCGTCGAATTAAATTCGCCACGGGTCGCACCGCTCCCGACCCAAATGTAAAAAACCTACCCCTGTGAGGTTCCCCCTACTCGCGCTTTGCATCAAGACAGGGACAAGAGTTTCAGGTTTTTTGTCCTGATTTAATAAAAGGTCGTAATAGTACCACTTTAATAGAAGTTTATTGATCACTGACACACCTATCCGGACTTAATCGATAAATCTTGAAAATGTTAAAGTACGAGGCTCCTAGCAGAGCCTAACTTTAGGATAGGCTGTAGCAAAATGAGTAACGTTTTTCAGTATACCTGTGGTTATCTTTCGGATATTGATCATGTGATTCAACCTCAGGCTAAGAGCTATCAAAAAAGTGCCCTTACCACCCTTGACCTTGGGCTGCTCACTGAGACCAAACTGAGCCTACCAATAGGACTTACGCAGAAACCCCTTTTATTAAAGTAATTACAGCGATTTCAGCCTTTTAATTATAGCAGTTTTAATTCCTTGAAGTACTTTGCTTATCCTTTTAATGCAGAGGGCAGAAGGCATTTGGCAGCAATATAGCGCTACGCTTAGCGTCAGAAGTCAGAAGTCAGAAGTCATAAGTAAGCGATTACTTACGTTTCGGAGTTTAGGAGCGATGCAGAGGTGCGACCCGTGGCGAATTTCATTCTTAATGCGGAAAACGCACCATTACGGTCTTGGGAAGGCAGCGCGGTCTTGGGGGTCTCCCCCATGAGCGACTGCCGTGGTTTCCCCCATGAGCGACTGCATCAAGACAATGTCCTAATCTGAATGCGTAGTGCTATACAAGAATGTCTGAAAGGCAATCAGCGCCAATAAATACTGTACCTCATATATTTTATAAAGGCTATATTTTTAAACTTTTTAATGGCATTAATTTTAAATATAATTAGATAATTATGATTCTTAATTAATCCCATTTATCTACCATAATTTTCAAATTTTAATCACCATTTTTATTTTTTTAAATTAATTTAAATTAATATATTTAAATACATTATTAATCCGGAATTAAACCCATCGTCAAAAAAAAACTCAATAAAAGTATCGAAAAATGCAGCCATATATTACCAATTATATAGGACAAGATACCGATAACATTATAGAAAAGCCAATCCAAGACTATCTGCCACAACTATTGACCAAAATCGAATCGGCTTTGTTAGCAAATCCGTTAGTTGACGACTGTGTTGTCCTGGAGAGGAAAATTACAGAAGAAAAGAAAAAAATAGCCCTCAGAGACAATTGTAGTTTTTTGCCTATTATTGCCTATGTAGTCTCAGCTGGATCACCTTCATCAGAACAACTGCGATCGCTCCTGCAAGGGGTCGTGTCAGACACCATCTCAGACACTCTGCTATCTAGTGGTGAACCAAAATTTGGTGAACCAAAAGTCCCCCTAATTATTGTTCCGGTAACTACCTTGCCCCTAACTCCCACAGGTGAGATAGATCAACAAGCACTAGCTTCTGTAGAAATAATTGATACCGACTTAGTGCAGCAATGGGAAGAGCAGCTACAGTCATATAGTTATGGAGGGGCAGAAATCAAGGAAGTCGCCGTAGTTCTACAAGACTACACCCAGCCCGACACACCCCTACATCTATTAGACCTACTTCCAGCCTCCACCGAAACTAGTCCAAAGCCAGAATTATCAAAAGCCAAACCCCTACCGAGGGATTACTCCAAGGCATCTTCCGACGATTGCGTTCCCGTAGCAGCTCGTACCGAGCATCCCGTAGCGGCTCAGGGGGAGCATCGCTCAAATTCCACCCCATCAAAACCCGCCATCAGTCATGGTGAAGCGCTACAGTTACCAACAGATATCTCAACTCTCTCCCAAGCGCTACTAAAAACTGCAAGGGTTGCGCCGGAGCAAGGGATTATCTATCTCGACTCTGATAGTCAGGGAAATACTCACCAAAACTATCAATCTTACCCAGCTCTCCTCAAAGAAGCACAGCGGATTCTTGGTGGCTTAAGAAAACTAAATCTAAAGCCTCAAGACAAAGTAATCTTCCAATTTGACCAAAATCAAGACTTCATTCCAACCTTCTGGGCTTGTATTTTGGGCGGTTTTGTCCCAGTCCCGATTGCGATCGCACCGACCTATGAGTCATCTAACAGTACCGTCAATAAGCTGTGCAATGCCTGGAAAATGCTAGAGCAACCGGTCATCCTAACCAGTGATACCCTTGCTCCAGCAATCCGTGCTTTATGCTTTCGCGTAGCGGCTCCTACCGAGCATCCCTTGCCCAAAAAAGAAATTTTAATTGAAACCGTAGACAACTTCCGCTCATCTGAGCCTGACCTAAATTACTATCACAGCCAACCGGATGATTTAGCAATATTGTTACTGACCTCTGGAAGTACAGGAATGCCTAAAGGCGTCAGGTTGACCCATGCCAATTTAATTAATAATGTCGCCGCCAGTGCCCAGAGGAATAATCTGACCCAGGATGATATCTCCTTGAACTGGCTTAATTTAGACCATGTTGGCTCTCTGGTACGCTGTTGTATTCGGGATGTCTATGTCGGTAACCTGCAAATCCATGCTCCCGCTAAAGCTTTCTTGGAAAATCCCCTCAATTGGTTGGATTGGATTGAAAACTATCGGGTTACCTTGGCCTGGGCTCCTAATTTTGCCCTAGGTTTGATAAATCAGAAAATAAATCAGAAATCCGTTGCGAACAGCCACCGGAAATGGGATTTATCTTCCCTCAAATCTGTATTAAGTGTGGCTGAGCCGATTGTACCTCAAACTGCAAAGCGATTCTTGCAGTTGCTTTCTCCCCATGGGTTATCCGTCAATGTCATGCATTCAGCTTGGGGAATGTCTGAAACCTGTGCTGCTGTGGTATTTTCCCATCGGTACTTGTTGAATTTACCGTCGGATAACCAGTCTGTTAACCACTCTGTTGTAGAAGTTGGCAGACCTGTGCCTGGCTTTTCTGTGCGGATTGTGGATGCACTCGGACAAATAGTTGAAGAAGATACAGTGGGTCAGGTACAGATTTCTGGTCCGATGGTGAGTGATGGTTATTACCAGAATCCTGAGCTAAATCGAGAAGCCTTTACACCGGATGGATGGTTAAAAACGGGAGATAATGGTGTACTGCGTGACGGACGTCTCACGATTACCGGTCGAGAAAAAGATGTCATTATTATTAATGGTCTCAATCACTATAGTTATGAAATCGAAGCAGTGGTTGAGCAGGTAGAGGGGGTGATTCCCTCTTACACAGCAGCTTGCGGAATTCGACAACCAAGTAAAGATACTGACCAATTGGTCATTTTATTCCATACTGATTGGTCTGAGGATGACCAGTTAACCCCATTACTCCAGGACATCTCCACTGAGGTGGTTAGCAAACTAGGGGTGAGTCCGAGTTATCTTATTCCTCTACCAAAAGAGGCAATCCCCAAGAGTTCGATTGGGAAAATTTTGCGATCGCAACTCAAGGAGCAGTTTAAGGCTGGTGAATTTGACCCGATTCTCAAACAAGTTGATTGTCTTCTGGGTAATGAGAATACCCTTCCAGACTGGTTTTATCGTAAAGTTTGGCATCGAAAAGAAGCAGTAACCTTAGGTAGGACACCTACAAATGGTCGAACTCTGATATTTCTAGACTCCTTGGGATTAGGAGAAGTATTGTGCTCCAAGCTAGGTAAAGACCAATGTGTAGCAGTGGAACCCGGAGCCCCCGGAGCCGATTTTTTGCGACTTACAGGTGCCAAACTTACAGATGCCCAACTTACAGGCAACCGCTATTCTATTGACCCCACCAATCCTGATCACTATCAGCAATTACTGAAGTCGTTGGTGGAAACCGACCAACCCATCCCACAGATTCTCCATTTGTGGACCTATGACGAGTATCGGGGAGAAATTGAGTCATCCGAAGCACTAGAACAAGCTCAGAATCAGGGGACTTACAGTCTACTATTTTTAATTCAGGCTTTGGATGGTTTGAAGTCACAGTTGAATTCACCCTTGAGAATTCTCAATTCAGAAGTCCAGTTGACTGTGGTTTCTAGCTATACACAGCCTACCTCGCCCCAGGATGACATTGCCTATGAGAAAAGTCCGATTCTGGGTCTGATCAAAACCTGTCCGAGAGAACTGCCTTGGCTGAACTGTCGCCATATCGATATACCTGTGGATGACCACCACATTAATGGGTTTCATATCCTGCGGGAAATGGCTGTATGTCAGAAAGAGCGAGAAGTAGCATACCGCAATCGCAACCGTTTGGTGCCCTTACTCGAAAAAGCTGACCTACCCCAACTCGAAAAACAGGAATTGCCCTTTAAGCAAAAGGGAATGTATTTGATTAGTGGGGGTTTGGGAGGGATTGGAGTAGAAATTGCTAAATTTCTCCTAAACCACTATCAAGCTCGTCTGCTTTTAGTTGGTCGAACCCCCTTACCAGAGCCGAGTACCAAAGGAAACCATTTAAAGGATGGAAATGGGTTCGCACCTGCCGTCAGAGCCTATCAAAACCTAGAGCAACTGGCCGAGCA
The DNA here is from genome assembly GCF_010692525.1 of Moorena sp. SIO3B2. Classification (NCBI taxonomy): domain Bacteria; kingdom Bacillati; phylum Cyanobacteriota; class Cyanophyceae; order Coleofasciculales; family Coleofasciculaceae; genus Moorena; species Moorena sp. SIO3B2. The sequence continues at coordinate 1,895 of NZ_JAAHHE010000067.1, read as the reverse complement.
ACTGGGAGGAGAGATACGCTACGAGGCCGTGGATATTTGTGATTTAGCTCAGTTGCAACAGGTGGTTGAACGAGCCCAGTCTGACTGGCAAGCAAACCTTCAAGGGGTCATTCATTTGGCTGGAATTGCCCCAGAACATTTTTTAGTAGAGGAAACCCGCAACAGTTTTGCTGCTACACTTCGTCCCAAGCTTTTAGGGTCGTGGGTACTGCATCAACTAATTAAAGATAAGCCAGACAGTGTTTTTATCAGCCTTTCTTCCGTGCTAGCCTTCTTTGGGGGAGCGACAATTGGTGCTTATGCTGCCGCTAATAATTTTCTAGAGTGCTTCTGCTACTACCAGCGGCACAAGACCTTGGTGCGCAGCTACTGCTATGGCTCAAGCACATGGGTTGAGACCACCCTCAATCGGAGTAAACAGATTAGGGAGTCCCGTCGTGCCTTAGGTCAGTACGGAATTTTCAACCAACAGGGAATCAATTCTATTCTCGCTGGGCTGCACCACGACCAACACTCCCTGATTTTGGGTTTGGATGGCAGCAATCCCTATGTTAGACGATACACCCAACAGCCACCATACTATCGGCAGCGGGTATCGGTATATTTCACGGCGGTTACAGAACTATCTGTTGCTCAGTTGCAGAGGTTAGAGGCATTCGTTCCTTTTGGAACCTCTATCACCCCTAAGTTTCAGCAACTCCAAGCTATGCCCCTAACTCCCGCAGGTGAAATCGACCGAGAGCAGTTGATTTCACCAAGCAAAGACACTGAAAACCTCTTGCCAGTAACTGATATAGAGCGTCAACTGGCTAGCATTTGGCAGAAGGTGTTGGGAGTTTCCCAGATTGGCATCGATGACAACTTCTTCGGGTTAGGAGGAAATTCCCTCCTAGCTGTGCAGCTATCTGGTGAGATTGAGAAGACCTTCGGCAAACAACTGCCCCTAGCTGCTCTATTCCAAGCACCAACCATCAAGCAACTCGCTCACCTTCTGTGCCAGTCAGAATGGTCATCCTCTTGGTTTTCCCTAGTGCCCATTCAACCTAGTGGTTCCAAGCCAGTTCTGTTTGCGATTCACATCCTTGGGGAAGGGTTGATATACTACCGCGATTTGGTACGTTATCTTGGTTGGGACTATCCAGTTTATGGACTAAGTTATGGACTAGCAGCGGCTACTAACGCCAACAACATCAATACCAAACCGGGTATAGGTAATGGACTCAAGGAGTTAGCCGCTCACTACATTGAAGAAATGCGAAGGTTTCAACCCGAAGGGCCTTATTTTCTACAAGGGGTATCCCTCGGAGGTCAAATCGCCTTTGAAATGGCTAAGCAGCTTGATGCTCAAGGTCAGACTGTAGCAATTGTTGCCTTGTTTGATAGCTATGCTATTGGTTATCAGTGGAAGCCCTACGAAAATACCACTGTCTTACAACGGTACACTTTATTTTGGATACAAAAACTACAAACTTATTGGAATAACCTTTGGAGACTTGAACCTGACAAAAGGCGAGCTTACTTGTCTGAGAGAATCAGAGCGTTTGTCAGACATTATAAATCTGGAGCATACAAACGGCAATTCCAGTGGTTTGCTAAAAAGTCTAACTTATCTACCGAACCTGGTTTAGCAAACCCTAATTTGGTTGATGCCATCTCAGATATCCAAAATGTTAACTACGAGACTCAAGCATCTGAGCTGTCATCAGTCTACCCAGGGAAAATAACTCTCTTTCGAGCTAAACAGCAACCTCCAGGACATTACCATGACCCTCTTAATGGTTGGGATGGTATGGCAGCTTCTGGCATTGAAGTTCACCATATTCCTGGTGATCATATCTCAATGATGCTAGAACCCAATGTCCGGGTTTTGGCTGAAAAATTGAAAGCTTGTTTAG
>NZ_JAAHHE010000669.1:0-2360 GCF_010692525.1 Moorena sp. SIO3B2 | reverse complement strand
CAATGATATCTAATTGACCAAGGCAAACTGCAGCAGTAGCTATTCCCAACGTTACAGCGGTACCAATCCGTGGTTCATCATCTCGTCCACTACCCGTACCTAGGAATCGCATCCAACGGGGTAATACCCCATCTCTAGCTAGTGCCTGTAAAATCCGGGGAGCACCCAGAATACTGCCTAAGGCACTGCTGAGAGTAGCACCCCATACCCCGAGTAGGATTGACGGACCCCAAAATGCCATCTGCCTCATAATCAGAGGATTGGCAATTAGGGCATCTCCCCCCACCCGCATCGATAGAATAATTGGTACGATCATATAAACGGCATATCCTGTGCCTACTGCTGCCAGAGTACCGATGGGAATGGCGCGGATCGGGTTGCGTAGATCACCGGACATATTCACCCCAGCCATGATACCGGTCACGGCAGGGAAGAAGACAGCAAAGACACCCCAGAAGGATTCTTTGGAGGTCACCCACAGCTCAATATTAGCTACATCATAAGGGTAATCATGGTTACCGACGAATAGAGCAATCAGGGATAGCACTATCGCAGCCATAATAAAGTATTGAATGCGGATGGCGAGGCTAGCGGAAGTCCAAGCCAGTATTGCCACTAAAATAGTAGTAATTAGCGCTACATAAAGCTGGTTGAGGTGGGGAAAGGTCTGAACTACGCTCTCAGCAAAACCAATAGTGTATAAGGCGACTGAGAGAGCTTGGGCAAAGTAAAGGGGAATTCCTACGGCACCGCCAGTTTCAATTCCTAGGGAACGGCTAATCATGTAATAGGCACCACCAGCCCTAACAATGCGGTCAGTTGCGATCGCAGAAATAGACAGAGCCGTCAAAAAGGTAATACTGGTGGAGAGGGTAACAATGATTAGGGTACCCACTAAACCAACATTACCAAGTACCCAACCAAAGCGCAGGTACATAATAACCCCCAGGATGGTGAGAATCGACGGAGTATAGACCCCACCGAATGTTCCCAAACCTGAAGTTTTTTCCTGAGTAGGCTCGACAACAGGAGATGAGCGGCGACCAAACAGTAACTTCATATGTCTCAAACACGAATATAGTGCATTAAGCTAATCTGACTATAGGGAATAGGGAATAGGGAACAGAGATTTTCATTCCTTTGGTGTGGGCGAAACGCCCATGGATTTCTGACTTGAAAATAGCCCTGAGGCCAAGCAAGTGCGAAGCGTCCTCGGTGAAATACCAGAGATGTTCATACTTTGTTGTTAATTCATTTTTGATGGGGGTATAGCTGGAAAATTTTTCAAGTCCTTGGCAGACAATGTCAGTTGGTGAATTGATAATGGTTCATGAACAACTCCACCAGTTCTACCCCCAAGCCACCGACATTGCAACTAAAGGATGTTACAACGTTGGTAGCCTGGGCTTTTGGTTCAACATTGAATGAATTTCACACCACAGGACTAACTGCTGTCATGGGGTTTTGGGCAAACAAGTACAAACTGCTAATGGAACGAAGAGAACAGAAACGATAGTCTTTTAATCTGACAGTCTTTTAAGCTGACTACAGAATTAACTTGCGCGCATTCCCAACTTTATGCACCCCAATCACGAATTTAAGACATTTTTTCCTCAATGACCAATTACCCAATATGGGTAATATCAACTCCGGTTAATCACTTCGTTGATCAATCCAGTCTTCAAGAAGAGCGCCAGTGTGTTGTACTTAACCAGACAATTCTATGTAGAATTCTGTTGGGCTAGATAGTCAGCCCACAGCCTGCGATACCATTCAACTGTAGCGTGAATGACAATAAGCACTATGGAGCCTGATTCTCTACCGACAGAGTTAATTTTGACCCACCCACGTCAGACCATTGGCAATGTTCAACTGGATTGGATACCTCAACCCGGTAACTATCTCAACTTTAAAGGTAAAACCTACACAGTTTTAGAGCGCCGCCACCGCTACTGTCTTAAGTCAGGGCGCTATCGTTTGCATAAAATTGCTCTGTATGTGCAGTCTTCTGGACAGCCTAGTGAAAAAAGCCTGCTCCAGGGGCGTTGGGTGATTGGGGATGCCAGCTGCTATTTCAATGCTCACTCTGAATTGATTCGTTGTGCTGTCAATCCAGACGGACCCTGTGATTCTTGTCGCTTTTACAAACCGTTGAAAACCGGAACTAACTAACTAACCATTACCTAGAACTTCTCCTACTTCTAAACGCATACCATTGGCAAAATCCCAAGCCGATTGAGCACGTTTGCCAGCTAATTGCACTTGCTGCAACAACAACATTCCCTTTCCAGTTTGAATAATTGGACCGATTGTCTTGGCAATCTTTACAACTTCTCCAGGACGACCTGAACCAACATCAA
>NZ_JAAHHE010000668.1:0-2366 GCF_010692525.1 Moorena sp. SIO3B2 | reverse complement strand
TAGGGGAATTTGCCAAAATCTGCCTACTTTTTGAGCGCCCTTAATTCTACCATTTTTCAGAAGTTGGCGAACTCGTTGGACGCAAATCCCTAGAAGAAAAGCTGCTTGGGTAGTTCCGACTATCTTGCTTTGTTGGTTCATTTTTTGTTCCCCTTTACTATCGCGCTAATCTTATATTTAAGGTAACACATGATTTTCTAGGCTGTCTGGCTTTTTAACAAAAATTTACATTTATCTAGCGCTAACCTTTTATAAAGGTTATGGGATGTTTAGTTTGATTAAGTGGATAAGTTTAACTTAGCGCTATATTTTAGCCACGTTTATCTAGCGCTATTTTTTTGGATTCTTATGGGATAATTAATGGCTAAAAAAATAGCGCTATACTTTAACCACGTTTATCTAGCGCTAAGTTAGTTTTAGGTGTTATGGGATAGTTGGATTGATTAAGTGCATAGTTTTAACTTAGCGCTATACTTTAGCCAAAATTATCTAGCACTATTTTTTTCCCGACTCCCAATTCCCAATTCCCGATTCCCGACTCCCGATTCCCGATTCCCGACTCCCGATTCCCGATTCCCGATTCCCGATCCCCTCCTGGGAGGGGTTAGGGGTGGGTTCCGATTCCCGATTCCCGATTCCCGATTCCCCCAACACTTTGTTACAAAAATTTGCAAAATATGTTACAATTAAAGTTTTTGTATGTTATGATAGAATCATCTGACGTGAAAGCGTTAAGAGCCAGCGTGACATACTCCCACACTGACCTTTACAGGTTCAGTATGGGCTTCTTACCAACACCACCCAACGGTTCGGTTACTCGGTAAGCTTTACTACAGACGGGATGCCCCACCGCCAATTTGAGGATGTTTCTAGCCGCATTCACATCTCTATCCGCTTTGTAGCCACAATGAGGGCAAGAATGTATGCGATCTTTTAGTTTTTTAGGAACTTTTTGACCACAATTAGAGCAGTTTTGACTGGTATTTCGGGGATTTACTACTTTTGCTATTAACCCAGCATTCTCGGCTTTGGTTGATAGTATGGACAGAAATTGTCCCCACCCAGCGTCTAAAACTGATTTAGCTAATCTAGTTTTGGCCAAACCTTTTATATTGAGTTTTTCGTGAGCTACTAAATCGTGAGTATCTAATAGCTTTTTTACAGTCTTAAAGTGAAAATCTTTTCTAGTGTCAGCTACCTTTTTGTGAGCTTTTCCTAGTTTCGATACAGCCTTTTTCCTATTGTTACTTCCTTTCTTGGAACGGCTAACTGCTTTTTGAATTTTCTTCAATCGCTTCTGGGCTTTACGATAATATTGAGGAATTGGTACCTCGGAACCATCAGATTTGATCAAGAAGGATTTGAGACCCATGTCAATCCCGACCGGATTTTTGACTTCTTCGATCGCCATCACATTAGGGACAGTGTCGTCTTGAATGGACAGTGTCACATAGTAACCATCCGCTTTTCGAGTTACTGTGGCCGTTTTGATTTTAAAACCGGTGGGGATTGGTCTATGGTAGATCATCTTGACCCAACCAAACTTAGGAAGATTTAATCTATTTCCATTTATAGGACTCTTGGAGAAGGCCGAAAATGTTAGGGATCTAAAACGCTCCTTACTTTTGAATCTAGGTCTTCCGCTTCGTTTGCCATTGGAATCCCCTTTTAAGAATCGCTTAAAAGCTAGATCGACGCGCTTAACACAATCCTGTAACACATTGGCGTGAATTGCCTTATACCAGGCTCTATCTTTCTTTAATTGAGGTAAAGTTCTCTTTTGTGAATAATAATCAGGATTGTCTCTTAGCTCTGGCAAATGACAAACAAGAGGACAGGAGTTTATAGAGCATCTATTTTGCTCGTGCCAGGCAAATCTGTCAGCCAAAAGATAGTTATATTGATGACGTAGCATCTCAAGCCATCTTTCCATCTCTGATGTTTGTGATTTGGTTAGCCTAAGTTTGAATTGATACGCTAGTCTCATTTGCCATCCTCTTGTTTTCGACCTATTATTAGAATAACATTTGTTGCAACAATTGTTAATACAAAAATTAAAGTTCAGAGATTCGTAGTCAGGCTAAAATTAAGTAATTGGATTGAAGTTAGCTGACCTAGCGCTATAGTTTAATAGGCGCTTAATCTAGCCAATTTTAATTAGCGCTATAGTTTGGGACTGTGTACACGCTTATCGAAAATTGCAGCAATTTCCAACAGTGAATCAACTGGGCTGGAAATCATTAAACTAGCGCTATACTTATCTACCAGCACTATAATTGCTGAAAATTGCAGCAATTTCCAACATCTCGCTCAACCCTTGCTACCACAAGATCTAAGAGTAATTGGTATAGTCCTAGATCTTGTGA
>NZ_JAAHHE010000667.1:0-2368 GCF_010692525.1 Moorena sp. SIO3B2 | reverse complement strand
CTGCATCAGAGGCATGCGCATTACCGTCTACGACATTTTAGAATATCTGGCCGGGGGAATGACAGAAGCAGAAATTCTAGAAGATTTTTCTGAACTAACGTCCGAAGACATCAAAGCCTGTCTTGCTGCAGCAGAGCGTCAGCACCCCGCTCTAAAGAGACGGGGCATCATGCCTCTATCTTTAGGAAGCTGACCAGCCTAAGTCTTAATTGACTACGTTTTTAGAGTCATGACACCTACAAATGCTTTCCAGTTTGTAGCACTGTCGTTAGTTGTTAAACATCTTTACGAGGGGCAAGGAAGTGCAGCTAGCTTAACAAGCTTTAAAAACATTGGCGAGGAAAACATTACACGTAAGTAGAAGAGACACAACAATGTCTGTTAACTTCGTTCTAGTTTTGGATACCAACAAAAAACCGTTAACACCCTGTAAACCTGGAGTAGCCAGAAGCTTATTAAAAGCTGAAAAGGCTGCGGTATTTCGTCGTTATCCATTCACCATTATTTTGAAAAAGGAGGTCATGAGCCAACCTAAACAATGTCAACTTAAGATCGACCCAGGTAGTAAGACAACGGGTTTAGCGTTAATTCTAAATAGTGCCGTTGTTTGGGCAGGCGAATTAACTCATAGGGGTCAACAGATTAAAGATGCCTTGACCAGTCGTCGTCAACTACGTCGAAGTCGTCGTTTCCGTAAAACTCGTTATCGTCTACCCAGGTTTCTTAACCGTACTAGACCTATTGGTTGGCTCGCGCCAAGTCTTAACCACAGAGTTGAAACAACAATGACCTGGGTTAATCGTTTAATTAAGTTTTGCCCTATTAATTCCATCTCTCAAGAATTAGTCAGATTTGATACTCAAAAACTTCAAAATCCCGAAGTTTCAGGAGTTAAATATCAGCAGGGACAACTTTATGGATACGAAATCCGCGAATATCTGTTAGAAAAATGGCATCGAAAATGCGCCTATTGCGGTGCGACTGAGGCCCGACTAGAAATAGAGCATATCAAACCCAAATCCAAAGGCGGTTCTGATCGAGTTTCTAACCTAGCAATTGCCTGTCACGACTGCAACCAAACTAAAGGAAACCAAGATATCGAACAGTTTCTATCTGGTAAGCCCGACTTGCTCAAACGGATTCTAAGACAGGCTAAATCACCACTCAAAGACGCTGCGGCTGTTAACTCGACTCGGAGTAAGTTATACAACGAACTGAAGTTAACCAGACTCCCTGTTGAAACGGGTTCAGGAGGGTTAACCAAATACAATCGTTGTCGGTTAGGACTCCCCAAAACTCATTGGTTAGATGCAGCGTGCGTTGGTACTATTGATAAGTTGATTGTTGAGACCAATCAACCATTAATAATTAAATCAACAGGACATGGTAATAGACAAATGTGTGGGACAAACAAGAATGGTTTCCCTGTCCGTCATCGCTCTAATCAGCAAGTCCATTTTGGATTTAAAACAGGCGACATTGTTAAAGCTAATGTTCCAAAAGGAAAAAAATTAGGTAGCTATGCTGGGCGTGTATTATGTCGTGCAAAAGGCAGTTTTGATATCTCTACTGCTAAGGGAATAGTCTCTGGAATCAATCACAAATATTGTCAATCAATCCACAAAAAAGATGGCTACAATTATTCATTATAAATACTTACAGGCGGATAAATCCGCCCGTGTCGCGGTTCGGACGGGGCTGTCTGCATGGGTCTCCCGCGCAGTACGCCCCGTCCCTGGTCTAAAGACACAGGGCTTCCCCGCTTCCGTCCCTCGCAATAGCCCCACATCCAAGATGGTTCAAATTCTGCGGGATAACTTTGAGATCATTAGTCAGTTTGGTGATAGTGAGGTAGAAAGTATTTTGGTGTTGGCATAACAACAAAGACCTAAAAACGGCTCTCCCAACAGACCCTCACCAACCACGAATAGAGGGGTTCATCTGATTTTTATTCTTTGAGGGAGTGGTGCGTTACGGGGCTGGGTTTTTCAAAACTGGGAACCGAGAAAATCAGGCCGAGCCCGCCCCTAACGCACCCTACGCCACATTTATAAAAGTGAGATGCACCCGAATATAGCCCAGCAATTCTCCCCTAAAAGTTATCGCCTTCAGTCAGGATTCTGGTGATCGGTTTGATCGCTGATACGGGAACGCTTCCCTCTAACATACCAACGATACCAATGCTTAGAACTGCGAATGGCTAGCCACAGTAGCAGTAAAGCGATTAATCCTCCTTGTTCAGGAGCATCAAAAGCTAAGATTATCAAAACTACGCACAGAAAATCCTGAAGAAACACTACCCACAGAGGTAAGCCACGCAAACGGTAGAACCATCCCACTTGAACTAACTGGAGTACAAAGGCTAATA
>NZ_JAAHHE010000666.1:0-2371 GCF_010692525.1 Moorena sp. SIO3B2 | reverse complement strand
GGGAGCAGGTCAAATAAGCCTAACAAATGAACTACTTGACAAAACAACAAAAATCCGGTCTTAGTTGCAGAACAGATGAACTATTTACCAGATCAGCAAGCAATTACCCATCAGGGGGCTATAGTAATGGTAAAAATATTAGGCTTAAGTGACATGCTTCCCCTATTACCTATTACCCATTACCTATTACCCATTTCCCATTCCCCATTCCCCATTCCCCATTCCCCATTCCCCATTCCCCTTTTACAAATATGAGATGCACCCATCGCAATATCCCTCGAGTTAGGAGGAGTTGCTAAGGTCAACTCATAGTTGGTTTAGCAACTCTTTTACCATAGTTTTGTCAAATGGGTAGTGCTATACCACCATGCTTGGGCTACCGAGACAGATTATATCCCCAAAACATAAAGCAGGTTGAAGTAAACAGTAAGCCAAAGATAACAATTTTTACCTGACGGGGTTTTAAAAGATGGTAACGACAAATGGCAACCAAGGAAAACAATGGTAATAGTATCCCCATCTCGATCAATAGGTTTTTATATAAGTAATAATTGCTTAGGTCTAGTTTTCCGGCGCTGGGTAAAATACCCCAAGGAAGTTTAAAGTTTTCTCTAGTGAAGGGATAGAACAAAGGTATACCAACAACTCCAACTAACAAATCGATAATAATTTGGGAAAGACCCGCTAATATCGCTTGAAAACTATACACTTTGAGTTGGCGTCCCCTAATTCCTATAATAATTAAAACTACGATTGTACAAATGGGAATAATCAGAGCAAATGCTAGGGAATGGGTAATACGAGTTTGACGGTGTGCTGATTGATGTAACCAAGGGATAAAATGATCCAAGTCAGGGAAAGAGGCAATTACTATTAACCATAAAAACCAAGCCAAGCGCAATAGCAGTGGTTTTTTGGGTGAATTAAAAGCAATACCAATAGTTACAGCAGTTACACTATGGCCAATAAAAGATGACATATATTTTTTTATTTTGATGTTACTGAATTAAGTTATTATAGCATCTTAATTTAATAGGTAAAATCAAAATTTATGTTTAAGTATAACCCTTCACCAAATTAGGTCAAGATACCTGAGGGGGTGACATGAGCCCCAAAAAGCTTACTCTATAAGGCTTTGATGCCAATGGTGTCATGGAAGATACAGTCGGAAATTAAGCCTAAATTCATGTTAGGGAAGCTCAAACCCTTATAACTACGTCCAAAGGAGCGCCCAAAACAGAATGTATATTTTTGGGAATTATCGGCTGAAATTATTACCCAGTAAGGATTTCAGCTTGCATGTCACCCCCCCAGGTCAAGATACACAAAACCAGGCAAAACCTCTTCTCCAGATAAACTAGGGGGAGACTCTAAAACCTCAATATCTCTACTTGGTCGATAAATTTCAACTTGTCGCTCTTTACGATTAATCAAGCAACCATTACGAGCACCATTGTCTCGGTATTCTTCCATCTTCTGGCGAATTGCTATTAAGCTATCACTAGGCGAACGTAATTCAATCACAAAATCAGGACACAGGGGCAGAAATTTCTCTTGTTGTTGAGGAGTTAAACTATTCCAGCTTTGTAATGGTATCCAAGAAGCATCGGGAGAACGGTCGGCACCATTGGGGAGTTTAAAACCAGTGGAAGAATCGAAAGCAATTCCCAACTTGTTTTGACGGCTCCAGGCTTGAAGTTGGTAGCCTATTTCTAGATTACAGTTTCCTGTGCTGCCGCCAGTGGGTGACATAATAATTAAATCTCCATTAGCATTGCGTTCAAATTTTAAATCATGGTTGTCTTGACAAAGCTGGAAAAATTGCTCGTCGGTAAGGTTAATTGATTGGAGATCAAGGGTTAGGGTGGTCATGATTGTTTAGGGAAGGGAGCAGGGAGCAGGGAGTAGGGAGTAGAGAGTAGGGAGTAGAAACCTAAGTGTATTTTATAAAAATAACTAACGCTATAGAATTGTTTTAGCGATCGCGTTTTTGATTCCCAGTGATCAATAACTATTCCGATCGGCGTTCGCGCAGCGTGGCCAAAGGCCTCAGCCGCGCCAAAGGCGATCGCTGAAAGCGGGGCTTCGCCCATCGCCTTTGGCGGAAGCGTTCGCAAAGCGTGGCCCAAAGGCCTCAGCTTGATCGCGAAGCGTGGCCTACAAGCTTTGTTGTCCTCTAAAAATTGACTACTAATAGAATAGCTACTGTAGCAACTCTAGTACCATAGTTTGCTCAAAAAAGAAAGAACCAACGGCTGGGTTTTTTAGCAAGTTTCAACGATACCTTAGCGATAGGCGTTAAATTTGAGTAGGAAATACCACCACTATGTCTAAAACTATGACCTCTGCTGTTGTGCATAATACTCCTCCT
>NZ_JAAHHE010000665.1:0-2376 GCF_010692525.1 Moorena sp. SIO3B2 | reverse complement strand
ACTGTCAAGGTTGATGTGCCCTTACCTTTTTCCCTTACTCCCAAGCCAATCTTAGAAACCACTGGCAATGGTTTGCTCAAAAGCGTTTTGGTCAGGATTAAGCAAACATTGATGCACCAGCTGTTGTGGGATTATCGTCAATGGGCTCGCAATGGCACCCAGACAAATATTTATAGTCAGCAGCAACCACCAGGAGCTCCCGCCACCTAATCTAGCCATCGGTGTGGGAGATGGGGAGATGGGGAGATGGGGAGATGGGGAGATGGAGAGATGGAGAGATGGGGAGATGGGGAGATGGGGAGATGGGAAGATGGGGCGGGGGCGCGGTAAGTGTCCTGGGAATTTTTGCCTAATTCCAACCTATTACCTATTACCTCTTGCCTCTTGCCTTTCCTCTTGCCTCTTGCCTCTTGCCTCTTGCCTTTCCTTAAGGGAATATGTTCACCAAAATAATGGGTTTGAAGCCCCGTCCTTCTAGGACGGCTTTTCTTGATTCTTGATATATTCTTTCAGTACGGCTATAGGGGCTCCTCCAACAGAAGAAGCATAATAGCTAGGACTCCACAAAGCTGTTTTGCCATTTGGCTTTAAAAACCCTTTCTGTCCATATCTGCGACTTGAAACCCCTTTAAGACTGTTAACCATCTGAGATATTGATAATTTTGGAGGGTATTCAATGAGTACATGAATGTGATCAGACTCTCCATTGAACTCTTTGATATTAAAATTTATTTTTTTTGCTACTTCTTTGAATGATTCCTCTATAGCTGTAAGGCAAGCGGCGCGTTAATATTTTTTGGCGGTACTTGGTGACACAGATTAAATGCATCGGCAAACTAGTCAAGCTGTGCCTTTCTTTCCGGAATCCCATTGTCAAAACTTTTAGATTACACTATAATCCTACGTACAGAGAAATTAGGAGAAAACATGTGAAAGCCAGGTACAAGTACCGATTCTACCCTACAGACCAACAAAAGAATGACCTAGCCAGGCTGTTTGGTTGCGTCCGGGTAGTTTGGAACGATGCTCTGGCTATATGTAAAAACTCAGACAAGGTATTAAAGTCAGGGGAATTACAAAAACTAGTAATAACTCAAGCTAAAAAGACTGAAGAAAGACAGTGGTTGTCTGAGGTTTCAGTAGTTCCTTTGCAACAATCTGTAGCAGACCTTGGGGTAGCTTTCAAGAACTTTTTTGATTCCTGGAAAGGTAAAAGAAAAGGAAATAAAGTTAATCCTCCAAGATTCAAGAAGAAGACTAGCAAACAAACAGCCAGGTTAACTCGCCGAGGATTTTCCATAAAGGGCGACAAGGTCTATCTAGCTAAAGTTGGAATAGTAAAACCAGTTTGGTCTAGAGACCTCCCTGATGACCCTAGTTCTGTGACTATCATTAAGGATTGTGTAAATAACTATTTTTTGAGTTTTGTGGTAGATATTGAGCCAGTTCAAATCAATGCTGATAACCAAAGTATTGGAATCGACCTAGGTATCAAGACTTTTGCTGCAATGAGCGATGGAAGTGAAGTTCAAAGTCCTGATTATTCAAAACTAGATCGCAAGCTAAGAAAAGCTCAAAAAAAGTTTGCCAAGCAGTCAAAAGGGTCAAATCGGAAAAACTTGACTCGACTAAGGATAGCTAAGATCCATAATGAAATAGCCAACAAAAGAAGCGACTTCTTACACAAACTGTCAAGCAAGGTGGTCAGCGAAAACCAAGTAATCGTCTTGGAAGATCTCAATGTGTCAGGGATGCTAAAGAACCGCAAAATATCTAGAGTAATAAGTCAACAAGGTTGGGCGGAATTTAGAACTCTGTGTGAAGCAAAATCAGAAAAATACGAAAGAGAATTTAGGGTTATTAGTCGTTGGGAACCAACTAGTCAAATCTGCTCAGATTGTGGTTTTAAATGGGGAAAATTAGATCTGTCTGTGCGCTCTGTACTTTGCGTGAGTTGCGGAGCTGAGCAAGATAGAGACATTAATGCGGCAAGAAACATAGAAAAGGTCGGCATGGGGCATCGGCACGACCATAAACGGACAAGGAGGGAAGGTAAGACTGCTTTTGTAGCGCGTCCCGATGATCTGTCAAGAATCACTGCCCTTCCAGGGCGGTGAGTATGTCAAAATCACCCTTAACCCTTAATCCTTGATATTTCCTTGTGACAAAAACTATTACTGATCTCCCCATTAAAGCTGGTATTGTTGGTACTGGGTTTGCGGCTAAGCTACGAGCTCAGACATTGCAAACGGATTCGCGATCGCATTTAGTGGCGGTCTGTGGTCATACCCCTGCCAAAACACAAGATTTTGCTGAAACCCACGGCACTACAGTGGTGGATTCCTGGCAGCAATTGGTAGAACACCCGGAGCTTGA
>NZ_JAAHHE010000664.1:0-2385 GCF_010692525.1 Moorena sp. SIO3B2 | reverse complement strand
ACCAATGCTTACCGGTTTTATTCAAAGATAACTTGCTGATAGCTGATGGCTGATAGCTGACAGCTGATAACCCATAAATAGCTGATAGCTGAAAACTGAAAACTGATAGCTGATAGCTGAAAACTGATAACTGATAGCTGATAGCTGTTCGCGTAGCGTGCGCGTAGCGCTTAAGCTGACTGCTTATTAAAATTGTCAAAAATAGATCAATGAAGAGGCTGTTAACGTTAATATTAGACGGAGAATTTGAACAGGGGTTTGATGCCACCCTGGAAATTCGGCAAGGGGATATCCATTCTCCGTCCCAAACTCGGATTAGAGGGCGGTTGTCGGGGAATCGAGAGTTACTCAACTGTTATCGCCATTGGCAGCAACGGTATCTGAGTTTGGAAATGCTATTTCGTGCCCTGAGTGCCAATCCCGAACAGGTGACTAATTCATCCCAGCGGGGGGAAGCCTTTGCGGCTTGTCGGCGAGCAGCTGAGGTTTTGGAAGGGAGTCTTAATCACTGGCTAAATACTGATCCAGAGTTTCGCGGGATTCGGGATAAGTTATTGCGCTCTGGGAAAAAATTTCAACTGCTGTTACAGACGAATAATCCCTGGCTGCGCCGGTTTCCCTGGCACCGCTGGGATTTACTGGCGGAAGCCCAGGCCGAAGTTGCCCTGAGTGCCCTTGAATACGATTGTCCCAACCCCCTTAACCGGCAGCCTACCCCCAAGGGCAAGGTCAGAATTCTGGCAATTTTGGGTCAGGGTGCCAATCTTAACCAGCAAGCTGATCAGCAGGCGTTGGAGGAGTTGGCGGGTCAGGCGGGGGCACAAATTACCTGGCGGCAGGAACCCCAGGCATCGGAGTTGAATCAGCAGTTATGGGAGCAGGGGTGGGATATTCTGTTTTTTGCTGGTCTCGCAATTAAACGGCAATAAAGTGGTACAAAACGGGATTTAATATCTCAAAATGGACATTGACTGTTTACTAGCGCTAGGGTAAAATGTCAAAGTAGGATACAGCAACTAACGATGCCAATAAAAACAGGAACAACCAAGAAAATATCGACTCAAGTCGTTCCCGTAGTGGGGATGAATAAGTCGGTTGAGCTTGAGTTGTTCTCTACTATGAAGAAGCTAGGCATCGTTAGAGCTGAGTCTTATAATAAGCTGGGAAGTATAAGCCATTGGGGGTTGGATTGGAAAAAAGCTATCCCAGAAATCAAGAGCTTTAGGACTCCCGACACACTGGGTCTGCCAGCTAAGTTAATGGATTGGACGATCAACGATGTAGCTAAGGCGATCACAGCTCAGCAGGCAGCTTCTTCCGATGCTGTAATTAAAAAGCTCTACAAAAGATTTCCCGGAAAAGAGAACGAAAAATATAGGAAAGAATATGTCACGCAACTTAAGAGTTTGGCTTTTCTGGACAATCCACTTCTTCACAGACTTGTTAGGAAGGCATTTCAGAGAGGGCACTCTTGGGTGAAAAATCAAATAGTCTATCAACAAGTAGGATATAGCTGTAAGCGACTCTCTCGTAATACTTATCAGCTAGAATTAGCTGGGCTAATAAGAGGAAAAAGAAACAAAATAATTGTTAGGTCTAATCGAAAAATAAAAGGACAGATTAGACTAATATACAATCAATTATTGGCAAGGTTTGAGGTTCACTTTTTAGTAGATCATGGGACTGTAGACGCTCCTTATTCCCGTCGGTCTATTGGAGTAGACAAAGGGTACACTGAAGCCTTTTTTGATTCAGATGGTCAGGCTCACGGAAAAGGGTTAGGAAAGGCAGCAACCAAGAAGTCTGATCGAATATGTGAGAAGAATCGCAATAGAGGGAAACTTTGGGCACTTCATAGAAAACTAGAAAAGATAGACCCAGCTAAGTCTGCTCGGATACTCCGCAATAATTTAACCAGAAAGACAGAAAACAAGCGCTACAGACAAGATCAGTCAGTATTAAAGGCTATCATAGGAGCCGCATCTAAATCCCTTTTTAATGGGGAATCGTTGAAAGTTTTTGCTGAAGATTTAACACAACCAATAAAGACCAAACGTCAGTCCAAAGCCATGTCCCGCAAGCTTAATAGTTGGATGAAAGGAGTAATGCGGAACTCCCTACAGAAATGGGCTGATTGGACTGGGTCGGTTGTAACAGAAGTCCAGCCTAGTTACACGTCGCAAGTTGACTCCGTGACTGGAACCCTGTTGGGGAAAAGGAGCGGGGACAACTTTACCAGATTTAATGGGGTCGTGTTACAGGCTGACCACAATGCTGCCAAAAATGTCCTTAGCAGAGGTACGGACAAGGATATCACCCGGTATATGAGTAAAACTGAGGTGCAGGCAGTATTGTTGCGCCGTACCGCGCGTTTCTTGGAAGGTA
>NZ_JAAHHE010000663.1:0-2407 GCF_010692525.1 Moorena sp. SIO3B2 | reverse complement strand
GTGGGTGCGATTCGTTGGCTATAAACCTTGCCCTATAAAGGATTGGGGGGGATTAGCCGCAAGGTACTGAACCTTGACAACTTGATAACCATGGTGGTGAAATACCACCCCTCGTGAAATCCGAGTGACAGCCCTACCCCTACTTCAGAACTTAACAACCCTGGAGTAAAGCGGGGTCGAACAGTGAAGCACTACTAGCCTAAGGTGGTGTTAGTAACAGGCAATAGAACTCACGGGTACGAAAGAAAGATACGTCAAACCATCGTTACTGTCAAGTAGCGAAATAAGGCTGAAAACGCTACAGACCAAATAGTCAAAGGAATAAAAAAAGGATTATAAGGTTCCACTCCCTTATAATGATTTCCCTAATTTCCCGGTGGAGAGTATCACCCTAAAAGTTCACAGAATGGTTATCAGGAACGAAGTAACCACACAGGTACTCTCAGTAAGGTCGATTACTGAGTAGGTAGTTAGCCCCATGGCCTGTGATGGAAAGATTGAGTCAGAAGCCAACGCCTAGGGTAATGCCTAGGATATGCTGACGGATTCACGTTATAGGAATAAGTATAGCTAGGAGTAGCGATGAATACGTCTAATACTCGGGGGTTCGCCCCACAGTCGGAATGGAATCGGGTCGATTGGCGCAAGCTAGAACGAACCGTATTTAAGTTGCAAAACCGGATATACCGAGCCTCTCAACGTGGCGATGTTCGCGTGGTAAGAAAGCTGCAAAAGACTCTGATGAAGTCCTGGTCGGCAAAGATGATAGCAGTTAGGAAGGTAACCCAACAAAATAAAGGCAAAAAGACTGCCGGAATAGACGGACGTAAAGCCCTCACAGGAAAGAAACGTCTCGCCTTAGTAGCCAGCCTTAAAATTTACAAACGACCTCAACCCACCCGCCGAGTCTGGATTCCCAAGCCAGGTCGAGATGAAAAGCGTCCCCTAGGGATACCTACCATCTATGACCGAGCACTACAAGCTCTAACCAAACAAGGGTTAGAACCCGAATGGGAAGCACGTTTTGAACCTAATTCATACGGATTTAGACCAGGACGGTCATGTCATGATGCCATCGTAGCTATACATAACGGAATCAATAAAAAACCCAAATGGGTACTAGATGCCGATATCTCAAAATGCTTCGATAAAATCAACCATGATGCTCTTCTGTCAAAATTAAATACCTACCCATCCATGAGACGACTAATCAAAGATTGGTTAAAAGCCGGTGTAATGGATGAAGGAACATTCTCCCCTACAAATGAGGGCACTCCCCAAGGTGGAATCATATCACCACTTCTGGCGAACATAGCCCTCCACGGAATGGAAAATCGGATAAAAAAATACGCTGAAACTCTGCCTGGACGCAAACAGGCAAATAAAAAGGCACTAAACCTTATTCGATATGCAGATGATTTTGTAATTATGCACAAAGACCTAGCCGTGGTAGAAGAATGTCAAAGAATCATCAACGATTGGCTAAATGACATTGGCTTGAAATTGAAACCTAGTAAAACCAAAGTGGTTCACACTGCCGAAGGATTTGATTTCCTTGGATTCAATATCCGCCAATATAAAGCAGGCAAGAACCACTCCAAACAAGGATTCAAGACCATCATCAAACCATCCAAGAAAAGCGTAAAAGAGTATTATGAGCGACTCTCTACCACAATAGATAAACACAGAGCCGCTCCCCAGATAGCTTTAATCAAGCATCTAAAACCTATTGTACGAGGATGGTGTAATTACTACAGCCCCGCTTGTAGCAAAGAAACCTACTCAGACATCGATTCCATGCTCTGGAACAAACTTCAAAGATGGGGATACAGGAGGCATCCCAACAAATCAAAAACCTGGGTGAACAAGAAATACTGGGGGACTAAGGTTGAAAAACCCAAGAAACCTTGGGACGCACCGAAAGTAGATAACTGGGTATTCATGACTGATAAGGAGAATTACCTCCCTAAACACGCCAAAACAAAAATTGTAAGGCACATCAAAGTCAAAGAATCCAGAAGTCCATTTGACGGCGACCTAATCTATTGGAGTACCCGGATGCAGAAACATCCCGAAATAACCGCTCAATTGGGAAGACTTTTGAAACGGCAAGACGGGAAATGCGCTCACTGTGGTCTCACCTTCAGGGATGGAGATTTAATTGAAATGCATCACATAATACCACGCTCACTCGGTGGAACAAACCTCGACCAAAATTTAGAACTGCTCCACCTACACTGCCACGATATAAAGCACGGAAAGAAAGTCAACTATTCAGAGTTAGATGAAAATCCGTTCTAGAGGTACCAATGACAATGGTTCCTATGATGAGGAGCCGTATGAAGGGAAACCTTCACGTACGGTTTTGAAGACGAGTCGGAGGGGCGACTCTCCGGCTTAGTTTAAT
>NZ_JAAHHE010000662.1:0-2409 GCF_010692525.1 Moorena sp. SIO3B2 | reverse complement strand
GCTAGCTTGCCTGTTCCCTATTGCCTATTCCCCCGCTGTTCCCTAAGAAGCATTCTACCTAGAATCCCAAATCCACAGCAATACGGTGAGCACAAGCAAATCCCGAAAACGCTACTGCATTTAAACCTTGCCCCGGAAAGGTGCTATCCCCAACACAATAAAGCCCTGGAATCGCAGTCCGATTAAACGGCATTCCCAACAATCCCATTAATTTGCGGCGGGGAATTGGCCCATAGGTTCCATCCATACGGTTCAAAAATCGTCGATGACTGCGTGGTGTTCCCACCTCCATGTAATCCAATCCAGCATCTAAGCCAGGAAAAATCCTCTCCAGTCGCTCAATTAAGCCTCCAGCTGCCTCTTCCTTCTTATGTTCGTACTGACGAGGGGATAACCCTTGCCAATCTTCCATCCAGCTCGGGGTAAAGGTGTGGAAAACATGATAGCCTTCTGGCGCTAAATTGGGATCAAGCAAGGTAGGAATCGAAACAAAAATAGTCCCCTCCGCATCCTCCATATTTTCCCAGTCTTCTAGGACAATATGGTGACACTCTGTACCAGGTGGTAAAACATCTGCCTTTACCCCTAAATGTAAACTCAAGAAACCCGGTGATTTCTGATAACGCTGTTGCCATTTCCGCTCAACTCTTGGCATTTGGTCAGCTGGCAGCAATTTCTCAAATGTATCCCAACGGGTAGCATTGGAAACAATTCGTTTTGCTCGATACTCTTTACCATTGACTAGCTGGACACCCACTGCCTTGCCCTTTTCCAGCAGAATTTTCCCCACTCGAGCTTTATAAAGAATCTGACCTCCAGCTTTCTCCAATCCCTCCACTAGTTTTTGGGCGATTTTTCCTACACCTCCTACCGGATAATTAATCCCACCGTAATGTCGGTCAGAAAACACCATACCAGCATTAATCATCGGTGTTTTGTCAGCAGGTACCACAGACCAGCAATAACATTCCATGTCTATAAATTTCAGCAACTCAAGGTCGCTAATATACTTACGAGCAATGTCTCCCACATTTTGGGGTAGGTACTTCACTAAACCCAAACAAGCCAAGGGATGCTGGAAAAATACTCTGGTCAAATAGCCAAGTTCTTCCAAGGACAGTAAGTCCATCGCATTCAGGCAATTAAAGACCTTCCAGCATTCATCGTAAAATTTGCGAATCCCTTGGCGTTGGTCAGGGAAGTGAGCAGTAAGTTCTTGCAAAAAATTCTCATACTCTCGATGGACTTTTAGCTCTAGACCACCAGGGAGATGATAGTGAATCTGTACTGGATCTGGAATTGTTTCCAGACTGACATTGACAGCCTCAAGGGCTCGGGTAAGTAGATTGGTTGTCCCCTTGGTGCCAAACCCAAAAATCATTGATGCTCCCACATCAAAGCGATACCCCTCTCGCTCGAAGTAACCCGAACTACCACCAGGAATGATATAGCTTTCTAGCACCAGCACACTCGCTCCCTTTGCTGCCAACTGAGTTGCGGTTACTAGCCCCCCAATACCAGAGCCAATCACAATAGTATCAAATACCGATTGATTGGAAATGGTATGGGATTGATTGCTTGATGGGCAAGGTTGGGATCCAGCAGTCATGGAATTAGCAATTTAAATAGATTAACTGATGGATCTGAGTTTAGCGTTTCTTGTTGAGATAGGAGTTCATTACCAATGCAAAAAAAAAAGTGGGCACCAGCCTGCTGCTGCGTACCGGTCCCACCCGCCTATCCTTAATGAGAGGAGAACACTTATTACTACTATAAGCTTGTTGATAAAAAATGTCAACATTTAGGGAGCCATTTTCCCGAAAAGGGGAGTGTCGGGAGTGTCGGGAGTGTTAGGTAACCATCCACCGGGGAGGCTAACAAGCAGCCTTGTTAGCCTTACTGGGTGTGGGCGAACCTGTAAGGAAAACTTTTTGGGAACTAAGGCAATCATTACACCAGGGTCCCCCGCCCCAGCCCACACCCGGTGACCCCCTCAGATGTATATCTGAGCTGACGGGGTTTTTTTGCTTGTAATTGACGACTTAACAGTATTATTGGCATAGTTACAAGGATCAGCAAACCCTTTGAGTGCTGTCTCTATTTTGACAACTTGTATAGGGTTTGCTTGAATCAAGCAAACACTCCTTAATACTGTGTTCATCAATGTAAAACTTGAAACTATCATCAACTAGATTAAGACTTGTGGTTATTCCGAAAAACCCTACTGCCCAATTCCTCTAACACTACCTAATTTGTTTATCACTAATTCTTATAGTTACTAGCTGTTATGACTCTCCAACTACGTGTCTATGTTCCACCCCATCCCCTAGTTAAGCACTGGCTAGGGGTTGCCCGTGATGCCTCGACACCACCTCCATTGTTCAAAAGCGCTATGACCGAGTTGGGACG
>NZ_JAAHHE010000661.1:0-2420 GCF_010692525.1 Moorena sp. SIO3B2 | reverse complement strand
CGGGAATCGGGAATCGGGAGTCGGGAGTCGGGAGTCGGGAATCGGGAGTGGAAAAAAATCCTGTGTACCTCACTTGTGATCAGAATTGCTATCCGTAGTGAGATTAAGTAGTGGGATGGGACCTTGGAGCCGGGACGAACCCATTTCTCGACCACAGCTATATGCGATGCCAAGAGCCGCTGCGCGATAAGAGCCGCTACGCGATCCAAAGAGCCGCTGCGCGCGCGATTGGCCGTAGGCCACGCTACGCGATGCTCGGTACGAGCCGCTGCGCGAACGCATCCACCAACCGTATCCTAAACTCTTCCGTTAATTCCCGATTCCCAATTCTGAATTCTAAATTCTAAATTCTAAATTCCCTCAAGTTGTCAATTTTCCTTTTATACCTTTAACTAGTATTATCGGAATAGTTAAAACTGAGTCCACTGATGAACAAGTGCGTTGGAACTACTGAAGCAGCATCTCTATTAGGAATTTCCTCTCGACGATTGCGCCAACTCCTAGAGAAGGGTCGGGTCCGGGGTGCGTATAAAAGCGGGAAATTCTGGATTATTCCTCTGTTCAACCATTTGCCACAAATTACTAAAGGTAATCGTGGACCGAAGGGCAAATGGCGCACTAGTCGTACAACCGCTTTAGCGAAGATTAATGTCAATCGCAATCACATTGGCTCGAATATCAAGAAAAGCCCCAAAGACCGGAAGCCAGTGATTTCAGTTAAACGAAAGGGCACTAATCTCTACGGTAATGAGGTGGAAATCCTTGGTCCTTGTAAGATTGTTTATCAGCCGGATAATCCCCTTGATTGTGGTGCTCGTTTGTGGATCGAAACTTTCAGTGATATTCACTTTATTTCTTGATGCAGTCGCTCATGGGGGAAACCCCCAAGACCGCGCTGCATCGCTGGTGGTACTTTTCCGGCTATTAGCTAAGTCGGTTAAGGCTTTGCGACTATTCCAAATTATCTATTTCATTTAGTGCTGCATCAAGACATTGGGTGCATCTCATTTTTGCTGTTTGACACGGTGGTGCGTTACGGGGCGGGCTATCCAAACCCTGACTACGAGGCGAAAAATGAAGGCCCCCCTAACGCACCCTACGCAAAATTTTCAAATATGAGATTCACCCAAGACATGGAAGTATGAAAGCGCGATCGCTAGTAAGCATTCAGCCGTCAGCTGTCAGCCGTCAGCTTATTTTATTCAAAAGCTATAGTTATTGTAGGGTGGGCAAATGACAGAATTCCAGATTACATGGTGATTGGCTATGAATTTGCCCACCCTACGCCTACTGATCTTTTCGAGCGGGCAAGATGCCCACTCTACTGTGACTTGACTTTTGCTAACATTTATTTAGAGACGTTTTTCCAGATAAATACTGAAATTAATGACTTATCTATTAACAGAGGCTTTTCAGAAAGCACAAAATTTACCAGAAGAGATACAAGACGAACTTGCTCATCAGTTAATCGAAGATATTGAGAATGAACTTAAATGGCAAAAAACATTATCACAATCTCAAACCTCTTTCCTAGACGAATTAGCCCGTAAAGCATTAAATGAATCTAAGATAGGGGAAACGAAAGTTATGGGTTTTGATGAATTATGAAGTCAGAATTAACCAATGACTTTGTAAACTGCTTTGGTAAATTACCCGAAAAAGTAAAGCAGACTGCACGAAAAAATTATAAACTTTGGAAACAGAATCCCAACCATCCAAGTTTAGAGTTTAAGAAACTTCAGACTCAAGAGCCAATATACTCGGTTAGGGTGGGAATCGGTTGGCGTGCTGTAGGAGTTATGAAAACGACAGATACAATAGTTTGGTTTTGGATTGGCTCTCACACTGAATATGATAAGTTACTTAAAAAGTTATAATTTGATTGCCGCTAGATAAAACTTACAAAGAAAAAGACTGACCCAAAAAAAACCGACAATCAGGCATAGCACAATGGCAAATTCGGTCACGCAAAAAGTCTCATCAAGTTTGAGAGTTATTGTAGGGTGGGCAAATCGACCTCTAGTGGTAATTAAAAATTAAAAATTAAAAATTAAAAATAAAGCTTGTAGGGTGGGCAAATCCACCGGATTCCAGATGAAATGGTCAGAGGGTCAGCATTTGCCCACCCTACGCCACAGCCTCAGGGAAGGTGGGCAAATCCACCGGATTCGAGTACAAATTGTCAGAGGATAAGCATTTGCCCACCCTACGCCACGATTCCCGATTCTAGCCCACAGCGCGATCGCTTCACTCTTTTCGAGCGGGCAAGATGCCCACTCTACCCATTCCCGATTCCCGATTCCCGATTCCCGATTCCCGATTCCCGATTCCCGATTCCCGATTCCCGATTCCCGATTCCCGATTCCCGATTCCCGATTCCCGATTCCCGATTCCCGATTCCCGATTCCCGATTCCCATTA
>NZ_JAAHHE010000660.1:0-2432 GCF_010692525.1 Moorena sp. SIO3B2 | reverse complement strand
AAAGCCTTTTTTCTCAAAAACCATCTCATTAAGCTCCAGCTAGTGAAGTTAAATTTTGCGTGTAATTTCTAGCTAATGAACTCATTACCCATTACCCATCACCCATTATTACCCATTACCCATTACCCATTACCCATCACCCATTACCCATTACCCATTACCCATTACCTATTACCTATTACCTATTACCTATTACCTATTACCTATTACCCATTACCCATTACCTATTACCCATTACCTATTACCTATTACCTATTACCTATTACCCATTACCCTCCAGGTAGGGAAAAGCTCAGGGTCAAGGGTGTTTCCTGGCCTACAGCTTTAAGGACTACAGTTGCTACGAGTGTATAACGTTGCTGACGAGAGGGAGGCTCAAAATCTATGGCCTTGATTTCTTCTATCCGAGGTTCCTGAGCTAGACACTCACGGATATACAAATTAGCAAGGGAGCGAAGACGATTATTATTTTGTTGACCCACTAACAGGTGGAGCCGTGACCCATAATTAGGATGTCCCAAAGCGGCAAGCTCCCCTTTACGGGTGTAAAGGCGATTGAGAATTGCCTGAGCCAAATTATCTAAACCTGTCGCTGTTGCCAAGTCACGATTGACACTTTGAAGGTCTACTAATTGTCGCTCAGAAATAAATTGTCCAGTGTGGCGGCGAGTGAATAATAAATCTTTTTCCATTTGGTGTTAGGTGTTAGGTGTTAGGTAATGGGTAATAGGTAATAGGTAATAGGTAATAGGTAATAGGTAATAGGTGTTAGGTAATAGGTAATAGGTGATGGGTAATAGGTAATGGGTAATGGGGAATGGGGAATGGGGAATGGGGAATGGGGAATGGGTAATAGGTAATAGGTAATAGGTAATGGGTAATGGGTAATGGGTAATGGGTAATGGGTAATAGGTGTTAGGTAATAGGTAATGGGTGATGGCTGATCGCTGATCGCTGATCGCTGATGGCTGATCGCTGATGGCTGATCGCTGATGGCTGATGGCTGATCGCTGATGGCTGATCGCTGATGGGGAATTTTGCGATCGCACTAAACTGATTTGAAAAACAAGCTTGTAGGGTGGGCAAAAACATTTTGGTTCACATGAGTCTTCTAGATAAGATAACTTTGCCCACCCTACTTTAATTGGTATTTTTTTAACTGCATTCCAAGTCTACATCCATGTAGGGGCATTGCTGAGGGGCGGAATGAATATGAGTGGGGTGGGCATCCTGCCTGCCGGGAATTGAAACGGGCAAGATGCCCATTCCACCAAGATGCCCATTCCACCAAGATGCCCATTCCACCAAGATGCCCATTCCACCAAGATGCCCATTCCACCAAGATGCCCATTCCACCAAGATGCCCATTCCACCAAGATGCCCATTCCACCAAGATGCCCATTCCACCAAGATGCCCATTCCACCAAGATGCCCATTCCACCAAGATGCCCATTCCACTGATTTGACAAACAAGCTTGTAGGGTGGGCAAAAAGCGATGCAGCGCGGTCTTGGGGAGGCAGCGCGGTCTTGGGGAGGCAGCGCGGTCTTGGGGAGGCAGCGCGGTCTTGGGGAGGCAGCGCGGTCTTGGGGAGGCAGCGCGGTCTTGGGGGTTTCCCCCATGAGCGACTGCCGTGGTTCCCCCCATGAGCGACTGCATCAAGACACATTTTGGTTCACATGAGTCTTCTAGATAAGATAACTTTGCCCACCCTACTTTAATTGGCGTTGCTGAATTAAGGAATGAAGGTGCGATCATCTGGTTTTATGAATGCCCCCTAAATCCCCCAAGCGAGCAATCCCTCGCTTGGGGGACTTTGATAGTATAGTTCCCCCCAAGCGAGCAATCCCTCGCTTGGGGGGCTAGGGGGGCGAAACCATACCCAGAATGAGCAACACCCTACTTTAATTGGTATTTTTTTAACTTCTCTCAGAGGTTGTCTGAGAAGTCTCATTTGCTACATCCAAGCCCCCTAAATCCCCCGAGCGAGCAATCCCTCGCTCGGGGGACTTTTAGCAGCAAATTGATTCTTGTTCCCCCCAAGCGAGCAATCCCTCGCTTGGGGGGCTAGGGCGTGTTTTCAAAGTTTTCCGCCAGATGATGATCCCCCCCAGCCCCCCTTAAAAAAGGGGGGAGCCATACTCAAAGTCCCCCTTTTTTAAGGGGGATTTAGGGGGATCTCCGAGGCAAGAAAACACGCCCTAGGGGGGCAAAATTCAGTATAAAAAAACTTTTCAGATATCCTCTCAATTTACGCTGAAACTCAGGAGTAAGTTGCACCTCAACTAACGGAGCGTCAGTCAATATCAATTCCCTCCCAGATTTGAGAAATGGGTAAGGTTTGTCCAGTCACAGCTTGCTGCCAAGACTTGCTAAAACTTTCTGCTGAAAACTCAGTATTATCACCTTCTGGTATAGATTGAGTTTCTAGGG